>DQTD01000075.1 GCA_016839105.1 Candidatus Altimarinota bacterium | reverse complement strand
TCTCCTGGAAATTTTTCATCTACATGTTTTGAACACAGACATTTTCGACAATGATTTCTACATGTGCCCTTCGATGGTGGATTTATTTCTCCACACCATTCGCATGTAAATTCTTCGTTTATAACCTTAAAAGACATCGTTTGATAAAATTAAAAATGTATATTATATTATTTATAATGTAATATACTTTTGAGTAAAAAATATAGTGTAATTAAAAATAGAGTATGAAAAAAGATTTATTATTAGGGATTATAATGCTGGCAGTGGGAAGTGGTGTTTTTTATTTTGCAATGACCAGTAAAAATATTGATTTTTTTACGGTAAATAGTTTAGACCAACAGACTCAAACACCCGCTCCACAGGCAACAGATAAAGCAAAAATCTCTCTTTCTCCAACACCAACAGCGAAGCCAGAGATTTCATTAATTGAAAAATTGAAAAAAGCAAACAATGCAATAAAAAATGGAGAATTAGAATACGCCTCAACATTACTAGAAAACGAAGAACACACAGAACATGTTTTAGAAATTTTAATAAAAGCAACTCTTGGTCAAGGAATGTATTTTGATGCAGAGCAATATACAAAAGAATTAGTTTCGTTAAATAACAGCAAAAAAAATATAAAACAATATGCCGAAATTTTATTATTATCGGGAAAAGTTGCAGATGCAAAAACATTACTCCCCCTCTTAAACGACACAGATCATAAACTTTTTTATGAAATGATTATTGCCGTAACAGAAAATAATCATGAAGTTGTACAATTATCAGCAGAAAATATATTAAATTCTAAATCTTCAGAAAAATATAAAAAATCGGCACAAATTTTTATAGATATATATAAAACATACGAAAGTTTTCGAGACGGAAGTCCAGATTATTTAACCTTAATGCTGGGAAATGCATTAAAAACATTAAAATTTCATGAACTCACAATTATTTATATAAAACCTATTTTAGAAAAAAATCCAAATTATAGAGATGCATGGATAGTTATTGGAAACTCATATCTTGAATTGCGAAAATATGAAATTGCAGAAAAAATGTTAGAAAAGGCTGTTTCTCTCGATCCCTCTCACCCTATTAGCCCATATCTACTAGGAATTACTTTATACGAAGAAGGACAAACCGAAGACGCTATAAGTCAATTAAAAACAGCTGTTAAAAATGGATATACCCCCCGATATAAAGCTGAAAAACAAATTGGAGATATGTATTTTGGAATAGAAAAATTTAAAGATGCACTCGAACATTATCAATATGTTTTAGAACAAGGAGAGCCAACGTTAGGCGATTACTCAAAGGCAACTTTTATAGCGTTACAAAAATTAAAAGTTCCAAGCCTCGGGCGGTCTTTTGCAGAAAATGCCATTGTAGATTTTTCAAATAACCCTACCGCACTTGCACTAAAAGGATGGGCTTTACTCGATAGTGGAAATTTAATAACTGCAAAACAATATATTGAAAACCTTGCAGTAAAATATCCTGCATCTCTTGATGTTATTTTACTGGTTGGAAAACTAAGAGAAGCCGAAAAAAATTATCAATCAGCATTTGATTTATATAAAAAATGCTATGACTCTGGAACAACTTCAGGAAATATTATTTATATAGAATGTGCACAAGAATATGAAAGATTACGAAAAGAATTGCAAAAATAATTTTTTGAAAATGGAAAAAAATATGAAAATCTTAATAGCAGGAACATTCGATTTATTTCACAAAGGGCATGAAGCTTTTATAACTTCTGCGTTGCAAAATGTTACAGAAAATTCTGAATTTCATGTAATTATAGCAAAAGATATAAATGTTCAAAAAATAAAAAGTAAAAAACCTGAAGATTCCGAAAATATAAGACAAAAAAATATTATAAATTTTCTAAAAATTCTTACAAAGAATACGGTAAATAAGTGCAAAAATATAAAAACATTTGTACACATTGGAGATGAAACCGATTTTCTGAAAATTCCAAAACAAATAAACCCAGATATTATTTGTTTTGGTTACGACCAACAAATTCCAAATAAACTAAAATTTCAGTTTACAAATTGTGAATTTAAAACAATGAAGTCTTATTTTCCAGAAAAATATAAAACAAGTAAAATGCTTAAAAATTACATTCCTGGAAACCCCATTCCTCCCATTAAACCTTTCATTTTTTCTGCTGAAACTTCTTGAGATTTTTTAGAAGCTTTTGCATGTGCTTTAATTATTGCTTTCGCCAAAATAACTTTTTTTTCTGGTGCTGCAAGTTCATCTGGAATTTCAATAGAAATTAATTCTTGATCCGCAGCAACAATAACAATTACTCCATCAACCTCTGCTTCAATATGAATAGATGCAAGCTCTTTTTTAATAGCTTTTGCTTCTTTTTGCATTTTGTACATATCTTTCATTTGTTGAAACATTGGTGTTGTAATAAAAAAATAACGATATTATATAAAATTTGGTGGGCTGGGAGGGAATCGAACCCTCGACAAATGGCTTAAGAGGCCACTGCTCTAACCAACTGAGCTACCAGCCCAAAAACCATCTCAACAATAATACAAAAAGATAAGAGAAAATACAAATTTAAACTTTCTTTTTCTACTGTTATTTAATAAAATATTAGCACTTAACACAACCAACTGTTAATTATTATATAATTAAAAAAAACATGAAAAAAGATTTTTATGAATTATTAGGGTTAGAAAAAGGTACATCAGAGCAAGATATAAAACGAGCATATAGAAAACTTGCGGCAAAATATCATCCAGATGTAAATAAAGATGCAGATGCAGAAAGTAAATTTAAAGAAATATCTGATGCATATGAAATTTTATCAGATCCCAAAAAACGAACACAATATGACCAATTTGGACATGCTGCATTTGAAGGTGGCGGAGGTGGGCACGGAGGAGGGTTTCAAGGTGGTGGTGAATACGAAGATATTTTTAATTCATTTTTTGGTGGAGGCGGAGGTTTTGGAGGACAACAAAGAAGACATGCGGGACCAAAACAAGGAAGAGATGTTGAAGTTCAAATTCGACTAACATTTAGAGAAAGTATTGATGGATTAACAAAAACTATTAAATTTTCTGCAAATGAAAAATGCTCTCCTTGTAATGGACGAGGACAAGAAAAAAACTCTAGGACAAAATCGTGTACTACATGCCATGGAACAGGGCAAGTAGCAGGACGACAACAAACTCCCTTTGGAATTATTCAAACACAAATGGTGTGTCCTAATTGTAAAGGAGAAGGAGAAATCCCAGAAAAACCATGTAAAAAATGTAATGGAAAAGGGCG
>DQTD01000063.1 GCA_016839105.1 Candidatus Altimarinota bacterium | reverse complement strand
TTACGAGTATTAATGGATTATAAAGCAGTGCCAGAGTTTTATGAAGTAACCGCACCAAAAATTAGAAAATTTAAAAGAACTGGGTTTACTGTTACAGAATGGGGAGGGACGTTGGAGAGAAAATAACGCATTGCAATACTACATATAGTGTGATATTATAAAAATATCAACTATATGTAGTATTTTTTATAAAACAAACATGACGAAATTAATGAAGCCTCGTCCAATTTTTAACAAAGATGGTGATGATTCTGTGCAGAATAGAAGAATTATAAAAGGAGAGACAACTGGAATTTTTAATTTGAATGAGGTTAAATATTCATGGGCAAAAAATATGTATCAAGTAATGATTGGAAATTTTTGGGTTCCAGAAAAAGTAAAAGGCTTAACAGACGACGCAGTTATGTTTAAAAGTTTGAGCGCTGCTGAACAACGAGCGTATAAGGGGGTTATTTCATTTTTAACTTTTTTAGATAGTTTACAAACGGTAAATCTTCCACATTTTTCAGATTATATTACGTCTCCAGAGGTAAATTTAATTTTATCTATTCAATCGTTTCAAGAGGCGATTCATTCACAAAGTTATGCAACGATTTTAGAAACGGTTGTTTCTGCACAAGAACGAGACGAAATTTATTATTTTTGGAGAGAAGATAAAGTTTTATTGGAGCGAAATGCATATATTGGGGATTTATATCAAAATTTTTTAGATAAGCCAAATGATGAAAACTTTTTTGAAGCAATTGTTGCTAATTATTTACTTGAAAGTTTATATTTTTATAATGGATTCGCATTTTTTGATACACTCGTTTATAACCAAAAAATGATTGCAACAGGGCGAATGATTTCGTATATTAGGAGAGATGAACTGACACATGTAACAATTTTTGCAAATATTATAAAAGAAATTAAAAAAGAATTTCCAGAAATGTATAGTGAAAAAGTTATTGTTGACATGACAAAAATTGCGGTTGAACAAGAAATTCAATGGACAAATCATATTTTAGGAAATGAAATTGAGGGAATTACAAAAACTTCAACGAATTTATATACAAAATGGTTAGCAAATCAACGAATGTTAGCGCTGGGAATTGATCCAATTTATCCTGATATTATTAAATCTCCCTATAGACATTTAGAACATATGGAAGATAATAATAGTGAAAAAACAAACTTTTTTGAAAGTACAGTTGTAAATTATACACAAAGTTCTAGTATGAAAGGATCTTGGGATTTTTAATATGAACCCTACAGATTATTTTTTATTAGGTTCTGGAATTACTGCAATTTTATTTGTGGTATTTTGGGTGTATAAAAAAGGAGAAGTACAAAAAAAAGAAGAATATTTTAAAACATTAGAATTGGAAAATTTTGAAATAAAAACAGAAAATCAGCTGCAAAAACATGAAATTCAAATATTGGAAACAGAAAAAATACAAAGAGAAGAAAAATTATTTGATAAATTGGAAAAGTTAGAATATTCACGTATTGCACTTGAATCAGAAAAAAATAGAATGATTCGAGTTCAAGAAGAAGAGGCTTTTGAAAAAGAAGAAAAAAAATATAAACAATGGGTAGAGCATGAAAATAATGTTATTTTTAAGATAAAAAATATTTGTAAAAATTTAGAATTTAATTTTGATGTTTTCGATAACACAAATTTACCATTATATTTTGATATGCAATTGAAACCAGATTGTATGGTTGAATTTTTAGGACAATATATTGTATTCGACGCAAAAAAATCTAAAAATCCTAAAACATATATAGCAGAGCAGGTAAAAAATACCGCAAAAAAATATTCAGAAAGTGAAGTGTTTGAAAAAATCTATTCAACAATATTTTTTGTTATGCCAGATTCAGAAATTACACAATTAAAACAAACAATTTTTCAAGATTCTGGATACACATTTTTAGTAATTTCTGAAAAATCGTTGGTTTCAGTTTTTTATTTTCTAAAAAAAATATCTCAATATGAAAATCTTGAAAATTTTAACCCACAAGAACGAGAAAATTTAGTGAATTTAATTGCAACGTACGATACCCATATTTCTTATCAAAATGCAGTAAATTTTGTTTTAGCGAAACAGTCATTTGATATAAATAATATTAAAAATCATCTTCCTGTCGAATTTATTTCAGATGTAAAATTGTTACAAAATAAAACAAAAAAGAAAATAATAAATCAGGCAGAAGTCTTGAAATATGCTGGAAATAAAAATTTACAAAAAAAAGAAATATCGAATATTATAAATCCTCAATCTGTAATATCGTTTGATATTATGAAAAATTCAGAAAATTTATATAAAAAAATTTAGTTTTGTGTGCTACACTTTTTATACACTTTTACAAAATATAGCATGATAGATTTTTTAATAGCAAATGCACTGAATGTTTTATATTTAGCACTTTCATTTTTCTTAATAGTTGTGGCACTTTTACTTATTCCTATTTTATTTAGGCTTTCAACAACATTGAAAAATATAAATAAACTAACAGAAGAAATTCAGGATACGCTAGAATTATTTCAAAATTATTTATGGCAACCGGCTCGTTTATTAATGGCGTTTAAGTCTGGAGCAAAAAATATAATAAGCATTATTAAAAGTTATCTCAGTAAATAGTAGTATATTGTGCTACACTTTTTATATAGGTAATGTAGTAAGGGTTATAGGAAGTAAATTTTATAAAAAATAGAATGGAAGAATCAGCATTTTCGATACAAACAGTTTTTGATCCACTCTTTCTTTTAAATTTGGGAATTGGGTTATTTTTGGTATTTGCAGCTATATTGTGTATATATTACATGTTTTATGGTGGACTTGCGTTAATTTTTTCTGGTGGAGATGATGAAAAAATTAAAAGTGCAATGGGAACAATTCGATACGCTGTGATTGGGTTGGTTGTTTCATTTTTAGCATTAGGTTTTATTTTCTTGTTAGGGAATGTTGCAAATTTTGCAGTAGGGGAATATATCAGCTTTGAAAAAATTAGAGATGCTTTAACTGTCGTATTTGAACGACTTTTTAATGGTCCTAATAGTGCAGCATCAATGGTTGGAAATTATTAATAAATAATATTATTAGATATTATGAATAGATTTTTACAGTATGAAACCGACGAATTTAATTATTCAGTTGGAGAGGATCTTCATTTTGTTATGCGTCGTCATTGGATTATCGATTTTCTTGTTTTTGTGAGATGGGCATTTTCAAGTTTTGGAGTGGTAATTTTGCTTTTTATTGCTTTTAATTATTTAGGAGGAGAATATTTAAGTAAAAACTTTTTACTTCTTTCTTTTGGATCTATAATTTATATGATTTTTGTGACGCTTTCATATTTAGTTTTATGGCTTAATCATGCTTTTGATGTAATTTTTGTAACAAATGATAGGGTTATTGATATTTCTCAAATAGATTTTTTTCATAAAAATATAATAGAGACTCGACTGTCTAATATTCAAGATGTAACGGGTGATATTAAAGGATTTTTAAATACTATTTTTACGATTGGAACAATTAAAATTAGAACATCTAATGATTTAGCCGATTTTTCTATTTCATTGGTAAAAGAACCTCAGAAATTATCTCGTAAAATATTTGATTTAGTACGCTCTGCAGTAAAGTTAGAACATGTGCACCCAATTCAAAAAGATATAAAAATGTGTAATATTACAGATTCTAAATAATTATATACTCCTATTTCGCTAAAAAATATTTTATCATTGGCATATAAATTTTTATTGTCACGAAGGTGGCAATATTTTTTAGTATTTTTTGGTGTATTTGTTGGAACTGCTCTTTTTTATATGTTTTTATCGGTTCAATCTGGTTTAGAAACTTCTTTGAATAAAATCTTTACAACACAAACTAATATTATTTCTGTCGAAAAAAATCCTCAAAATTCTATTTTAATAGATGATGCACTAAGGGAAAAATTGAAAACATTGCCAGAAGTAGAAAAAGTATACAGAGAGACCGCTTTTATTTTACCGTTTACATTTGATATTCAGTTATTATTTTCAAAGACTTTTTCGCTTGATTTATATTTTTTATATGGAATTGAAGATGAATTATTTGAAAAAACTCAAGAATTTATAGTTCCACAAAAAGATGGTGCTATTCCTGTGCTTATTAATCCGCTTTCTGTGGATATTATAAATTCATTTGTGCAGAGTGTTATGAGTGGACTGTCTCTCTCGAATGATTTTTTAACAGAAAAAAATATTTCGGTAGAATTTGGTCGTTCTACATTTTTGCCATCGATGAGTCGTACAAAACGAAAAAAAGAAAATTTATTTGTTGCGGGATTTTCCTCTTATGCACCAATGGTAGGAGTTGCAATTCCACTTTCGAAAGCAAGAGAGTTACAAATTTTTTTTAAAAATGAGAGTACTCAATATTCAAAATTTCATGTTTTAGCAAAAAATGGTGTAACGCAAGGGCAATTAGAAACTGTATTGCAAAATTTAGGATTAAAAATAAAACCACATAATGTAATAGAAAATAAAATTACAGAAGTTACAAATATTTTACAAATTGTATTAATTTTTTCTTCTTCGGTTACACTATTATTGTCATTTTTATTTTTGTTTTCTGTGTTGCAAGTGGTGTTAATAGAGCAAAAAAGAACAATTGGCATTTTGCAGGCGATGGGAATGTCTAAAAAAATGGTATCACTCATCTTTGTACTTCACTCTGGAGGGGTGGCATTATTGGGAGTATTTATGGGATTATTATTTGGTTCTGCGGGCTTGTATGGATTAAAGATTTTTTGGAATACATATATTAATCTCTTTTTATTTCCAGCTGAAATATTTAATTTTAATATTTTTATTTTTATTACGGTTTTTTGCATATTGGTAATTATTATTATTTGCACTCTTTATTTTATTATTAAAAAACAAATGAAAACAACAATTTTAGAAAATATTTTAGAGTAATTTTTGTAAAATTTGTTATACTTATTTTGTAATTTTTATACGGTTTGTTTATGCTAAAAAAAATAAAATCATTGGTGAAAAATATTATCTCAGAGAAGTTATTGTTAAAATATCATGGAATAAACAATTTTTTTGCATCTATCGTATATGGAAATCCATCAAAAAAAATGAAAGTTATTGGTATAACTGGAACAAAAGGAAAAAGTACTGCGGCAAATTTTATTTGGGCTGTGTTACAAAAAAATGAAATTAAAACAGGGGTAATAGGAACTGCAAATATTAGGATTGGAAATAACGAGTTTCTAAATACGTCACATATGACAATGCCAGGGGCTATGGAAATGCAAAAATTGCTTGCAAAAATGCAAAAATCTGGGTGTGAAGTCGTTGTAATGGAAGTGACAAGTGAGGGAATTAAGCAGCATAGAAATGATAATATTTATTATTCAATAGGAATATTTACAAATCTTTCTCCAGAGCATTTACAGTCTCATAATAATAGCTTTAAAGAATATAAAAATACAAAGAAAAAGTTTTTTACACAGTTAAAAGAGCAAAATGCAGAACTTATTATTGTGAATAATGATAATGAATTTTCACATGAATTTTTAGAAGAAGATATTCAAAAAAAAGTTACAGTAAGCATGAAATATGCAGAAAATTTAGATAAAAATATAAGTGATAATATTTTTGCAGTAATTAGCAATATAACTCCAAATAAAACATTTTTTTCCGTGAATAAAACAGAAAAGTATGCGTTAAAAATTGGTGGAGATAAAAATGTAGAAAATGCGCTTTTGGCGGTTGCAGTAGGAAAACACTTTAAGCTATCGGCAGAACAAATTCAATTTGGATTTGATAGTTTATCTGTTATTCCAGGGAGAATGGAAAGAATACAGGTTGGTCAAAATTTTTCTGTATTTGTAGATTATGCACATGAAAAGTTGAGCATGGAATTTATTTTAAAAACAGCGAGAGAGTGCGTAAAAGGTACCGATGGAAAAGTCATAATTTTGCTTGGTGCGGAAGGTGGTGGAAGAGATACAGCTAAACGTGAGGTGATGGGGAGGCAAGTTGGAAAATCTTCAAAAGATAATGGGGCTGATTTTGTTATTGTTTCAAATGTTGATCCGTATGAAGATGATCCAACTGAAATAGCGGAAGGAATCGCAATTTTTGCAGAAAAAGAGGGAAAGGTTCGAAATAAAAACTTGTTTGTTATTGAAGATCGTCGTGCGGGAATTGCAAAAGCACTACAGATTGGAAAAGAAAATTCAAATAATATTGTATTTATTACGGGAAAAGGATCGGAACAATCCATCGTAATTTCAGGTGTTTCTTTACTATGGGACGATAGAAGGGTTGTAAGAGAAGAGTTACAAAAAATATTATAGCTTAGAAATATCAATATGTATCAAGGATTTATAAAATTTTTTTTATCAAAAATATGGATAATATTATCTGTAATTTGTGGTATTTTTTTTGGGTGGGGATATCTTACATTTCAAGTAAAAAATATTTCGATAGAGCGTGATGAAAGTACTATAAATGTGAGATCTGGGTCTCTTTTGCAAATATTAGAATATGTAAAAAATGTAAGTATTATTCCGTTGAAAACAGATTCTTTGGAGGATCATTTTGTGCGAACTTTTAAGGAGTTAGAATCTGTTACTATAGAAAAACAATATCCACAAACTTTATATATAAAGGTGAAACCTCTGGGGATAGTTGCTGAATGGATATATGAATATGAAGATAAAAATAAAAATAAAAAGAAACTGATAAAAAAATCAGGATATTTAAATAAAAATAATTTATTATTAGAGCATAATACTTCGATACAAACAGGCGAAAATAAATTATTAGTTATTTATGATAAACAGCCGAGAGAAAAAGAAATACACTATTATGATATAATAAAAGATGGAGATTATATTCCAGATATTCTTGCTGCAAAAAAGCAACTTGAAAAAATAATAGAAAGAAAAATCGTAACAGTCGATTATTATAGAGATGCACAAGAAATTTATTTTATAGATGAGAAAGGTGTTGTATATTGGTTATATTTAGAAGATGATTTATTTAATCAAATTGAAAAATTAGAATATATGCTAAATGAAAAAAATATATTAAAATGGAGGCTTGATTATATTGATTTAAGAATTAATGGAAAAGTTATTTATAAATTTGATGAATAAAATACAAAATATATGATGCTATCTACTCTTTTGTTATTGTTTGGAGCAGGGATGTGGGCTCCAGGATTGGAGGCTGTTAATATCGATGTATTTCCCGAATATAAAATTTCTCCCATAGAAAAATCGTGGAAGATTCAAAAAAAAATCCCATCTTTTACTGCTCGTTCTGTTTTATTGGTAGATGAAAATTCAATGGTTAATTTGTATTCATATAATGCTAATTTGCGTTTACCAATGGCAAGTTTGACAAAATTAATGACAGCGTTACTTATTGTTGAAAATCATGATTTAAATGAGATTGTTCTCATTTCGAAAGCTTCGAGTGTAACTGAAGGATCAACCATGAATTTACAAAATGGAGAAATGTTAACTGTGCAAAAATTATTAAAAGGATTATTAATGAATTCAGGAAACGATGCTGCTATTGCTTTGGCAGAGTATCATTCAGGGACAGTCTATGAATTTGTAAGTCTTATGAATATTCGTGCACACGAATTATTTCTGTTTAATACGAATTTTGTAAATCCTCATGGATTGGATAGTTCTGTGCATTATGCTTCCAGTAGAGATTTAGTAGTGCTTGCAAAACAATTATGGCAATACAAGGAAATACAAAAAATTGTAGATACTCAGTTGGATACAGTTATATCGGAGGTGTCTGATGATGGGACACAGACCGAGCATATTTTAAAAAATACGAATAAATTATTGGGTACTTTTTTTCAGGTTCATGGAATGAAAACAGGAACAACTCCAAATGCGGGACAGTGTTTGATGCTTGTGGTTGAAAAAAATAATAAGTTTTATTTTTTGGTTATTTTAGGTTCGGAAGATCGGTATCAAGATGCAAGAAATATTTTATATGAGTTGTTAGGGGAGTAGGCGTATTATACGAATAGCCTACCACCTTTGTACGAAACGAACGATGTCGGGGTTTCCCACAGTTTAATTTCGTATAATGGTAACCCTTCTTTGCTTAGAATATTCCACGCGTGTTCTGCCATATTTTCGGCACTCGGATTTTCTAAATGATCGTTTAATAATTGATGATCCCAAATATCAATTATATGTTTTTTAACGGCTTTTTTGAGTATGACAAAATCAAAAGCCATTCCAGATGTATTATGTGTTTCATTTTTTTCAGCTTGCACGGTTACATGTATTTTGTATGTATGTCCGTGTAAATTTTCACATTTTCCTTCATAAAAAGGAAGATAGTGAGCAGCATCAAATACAAATTCTTTTGTTACTAAAAAATAGTTGTTTTTTTTCATTATTTTTTAAAAAATGCTTCAAATTGCTCTCTTGATAATGTTTCTTTTTCAAGAAGATCTTTAGAAATAGAATGAAGTAAATCCATATTATCTTCCAATGTTTGTAGAGTTTTTTTGTATGAATTTTTTAAAATTGCTTGAACTTCTGTATCAATTTTTCCAGAAAATTCTTCACTATGAGATTTTGCGAGAGCGTGTTCTCCTGGATCCATAAATATCATGGGTCCTATTTCGTCACTCATTCCAAACTTTTTAACCATTGCATTTGCGATTGTAGTTGCTCGTTCTAAATCGTTTGAAACTCCAGAAGTAGTATCTTTAAAAATTATTTTTTCAGCAGATAATCCACCAAGCAATACACAAATTTCGTCTAAATATTTTTGTTTTGTTGAATGATAACTTTCTTTATCTGGGGCCATATGAGTAGCTCCAAGTGATCGTCCTCGTGGAACAATTGTGATTTTATGTACAGGGTCTGCTTTTGGCATTAAATGTGCCATGAGTGCATGCCCAACTTCATGGTATGCAGTCATCTTTTTTTCTTCATCACTCATAACTAATGATTTTTTTTCTGTCCCCATTGCAATTCTATCTATTGCGAGGTCAATATGTTTATCTGTAATAGTTTTACTTTTGGCTCGTGCTGCGAAAATTGCAGATTCATTAAGTAGATTTTGTAAATCTGCTCCAGAAAATCCTACGGTTCTTGCTGATATTTTTTCTAAATTAACATTTTTATCAATTGGTTTATTTTTAGAATGCACTTTTAAAATAGCTTCTCTATCTTTAATAGTGGGGTTTCCAATTGTGATTTTTCGATCAAATCGACCTGGTCGTAAAAGTGCTGTATCTAAAATTTCTTCACGGTTTGTTGCTGCCATTACAATAACGCCTGTATCATTTTCAAATCCATCCATTTCTGTAAGAATTTGATTCAAAGTTTGTTCCATTTCACTGTTGGATCCACCCATTCCCGAGCTTCGTTTTCGTCCAATGGCATCAATTTCATCTATAAAAATGATAGCAGGTGCATGTTTTCTTGCATTTTCAAAAATCTTTCGAACTCGTGATGCTCCAACTCCAACAAACATTTCTACAAATTCTGAACCAGAAATAGAGAAGAATGGTACATGTGCTTCTCCTGCCACAGCTCTTGCTAAGAGTGTTTTTCCTGTTCCTGGAGGTCCAGACATTAAAACTCCTTTTGGAATTTTTGCTCCCATTTTTAAAAATTGTGATGGTTTTCGTAAAAATTCTACAATTTCTTTCAATTCATATTTTGCTTCGTCTTGTCCTGCAACATCATCAAAAGTTGTATCGGGTTTAATTGGATCCATTCCTTTTCCTTTTTCACCAAATGGAAAACCGCCCATCCCTCCTTTCATTCCTTTCATAGAATACATTATTAGCCCCATAATGAGGACTAAAGGGAGAAAACTTAATAAAATATCTAAAAATAAATTACTTTCGGTTTCTTTAATTTCAATTTTTGTTTGTTCTGTTAATTTCTCATCAAAAAATCCGAGATCTTTAAATGAATCTCGCATTCCTAAAATAGTTGTAACTTTTACTTTGTTTGCTTCTGGTAATTCTTCATCTACG
>DQTD01000032.1 GCA_016839105.1 Candidatus Altimarinota bacterium | reverse complement strand
TCCTACAAATACACTTGTGTATCCAATGAGTGCGACTGATTTTGTTTGTAAATTTGCACTTGCTCCTGTTACAAGAAAAGGAAGTGTTTTCGAAAAAAGTTATGAAGTTTATTTTAATTATATATTTAGGTTTTAAATTTCAGAGTATTCTACTATACTTTAGCTAAAAAGAAACGATAATTTATGTTATAAAACATGTCTGAAAATTCAAAATATGAAAATTCTCCTGTGATAAATGTTGAGGAAAGCAGTGATGCAAAAATTATAGATGAAACAAAAAAATTGGTTACCAAAACAAGTATTATTGGTGATATAATTCGTGAAAATCCATTTGCTGTAGAAATTTTTATGGATTATGGGGTGCATTGCGTGGGATGTCATGTAAGTGATTTTGAAACCTTGGAACAGGGGATTTTAGGACACGGTTTTTCGGAAGGAGAGTTAATGGATATTATGAACGAATTAAACGAAATGATATTGAATCCACCAGAGGATTATAATGCAGAGACAGAAAATTATGAACCAGTCTAAATGAAAAAAACTGATTTTTCATTGCAGGCACAATCTGTTTTAGATTTGATGAATGAATCGTCAAAACATATTTTTTTAACAGGAAAAGCTGGAACAGGAAAATCAACTTTGCTTGATTATTTTCGGCATACATCAGAAAAAAAAATGGTTGTACTTGCTCCAACTGGTGTTTCGGCAGTAAATATAGATGGAGAAACTATTCATGCTTTCTTTGGATTAAAACCGGGATATGAATTACCAGAAGCTTTAAAGTTAAAAAAACCAAAAAACCCTGCTTTATATAAACGAATTGAAACAATTGTAATAGATGAAATTTCTATGGTGCGTGCTGATTTAATGGATGCTATGGATATTTTCTTACGAAATGTTCGAAAAAGTGATGAGCCATTTGGAGGTATTCAAATGATTCTTATTGGAGATTTATATCAACTTCCACCGGTAATTACATCACAAGATAGTGATATTTTTTATAATGAATATGGATACACTGGTACATATTTTTTCGATTCAGAAGTTTTTAACCGAGACGATTTTTATCTTGAGTTTGTAGAACTTGAAAAAGTGTATAGACAAGAAGATATGCATTTTGTAAATTTATTAAATTCTGTGCGAGATAATTCAATAAATTATAATCAAATTGCAGAATTAAATAAATGTAAAGCTAAATCTGAGTTTTATCCAGATAAAGATTCTGGAATTATTTCTTTATGTACAACAAATAAAGATGTAGATGCAATAAATATAAAAAATTTATCTGAAATTGAAGAAGATGCTTTTTTATTTGAATCGGAAATAGTGGGAGAAGTGAAGCAAAATTTATTTCCTGCAGAAAACGATTTGGTATTAAAAATAGGAGCACAGGTTATTTTTTTGAATAACGATGAAGAACGAAAATGGGTAAATGGAACATTGGGAAAAATTATAGATATTGTTAATATAAATAATGAGGAAGAAAAAACAAAAATATTAAAAATTGAAGTAATAAAAAAAATTGGATCAGATGAAGTAAAGGTCATTCATGAAGTAAAAAGACATCAGTGGGACATATCAAAATATGTAATGAAACAAGGAGTTTTGGAGCGAGAGCAAATTGGATCTTTTAAACAATTTCCAATAAAGTTGGCGTGGGCAATTACTATTCATAAATCTCAGGGAAAAACTTTTGATAAAGTCTTTATAGATTTTGGAAGAGGAACTTTTGCTCATGGGCAAGCGTATGTTGCACTCAGTCGATGTCGAAGTTTTGAAGGAATGCAAATGAAGCGTTTACTTCGAAAATCTGATATTAAAATGGATTTACGAGTTCGAGACTTTTTTGCACGATTTCATTATTATTTATCGGATAGAAAATTTTCAGAAAAACAAAAAGCATTGCTTTTAAACGAAAAAATAAAAAATAGCCAAACCGTCATGATTTCGTATCAAAAACAAAATAAAATAATTTCTGTTTTTAAAATTCAGCCATATGAAATTGTTACAGAGCAAATAGAAATATCAGGAAAAAATCGAGATATATCGGTTTTAGAAGCGTATAATTTCGATAATGAATGTGATATGAAGATGAGTTTGAGACGAATTTTGTGGATTGAGGAGTAAAAAGAGATGAATATGTATAAAAAAAATATGAATAAAAATGTTATATTGGTAGATGAAAATAATAATGAAATAGGTATTATGGAAAAACTGGAAGCACATGTACAAGGAAAATTGCACCGTGCATTTTCAATTTTTATTTTTAACAAAAAAGGGGAATTATTATTACAACAAAGAGATAGTAAAAAATATCATTCGGGAAATTTATGGACAAATACGGTGTGTAGTCATCCGGAACCAAATAAAGATTTGTATGAATGTGTGAACAATAGAATGCAAGAAGAAATGGGGTTTAAAACTCCTGTAAAAGAAGTTTTTACTTTTTTGTATAAATCAGGATATGAAAATGGATTAACAGAGCATGAGTTTGATCATGTTTTTATTGGGTTTTATGAAAATAATCCGAATCCAAACCCTAATGAAGTCATGAATTTTAAATGGATTTCTATAAAAGAAATAGTGCAAGATATGAAAAAAAATTCAGAAATTTATACTTCTTGGTTTAAAATTTTAATGCAAAATTCAGAATTTTTAGAAATTATAGAGAAAAATATTGTGTAAAGGGTTGTG
>DQTD01000019.1 GCA_016839105.1 Candidatus Altimarinota bacterium | reverse complement strand
TTTTTTCATCAACAATTAAATCATCCAATAAGAGTACCAAGCGTACCAAGCGTTCCCATCATTTGGAGTGCAATCACAGGGAATAATAAAACATATCGTAATCCATTTGGATTTTTAATAATAGTCATGAATCCTGATGTTAATATTGGACCAGGAAGAAATCCAGTAAGTTTTTTTATTTTTTCTGAAACAACATATACCCAATCGGTATTAAAAATAGAGTTAATAACGACGAAACCGATAACCCAAAAATGATTGTATAGGCAAGACCTGCCCAAAAACTATCTATAAAAATTAAAGGGAAAATTCCTGCACTGGTTGTAATAGTTGTTAAAACTACTGGAATAAATCGAGTTTTTCCTGCGTTTATAATAGCTTCAATTTTATTTTGAAATTGTCCAGAAAACACATTAGCACGAATTTTATCAACAAAAATAATTGCGTCATTTACTACAATTCCAGACAATGAAATAAGCCCAAGCATATACGACATACTTTTATCGGTGCCGGTTAAATATAACCCAACAGAAACCCCGATTTGTGCAAAAATTACCGTTTGCAAAATTAAAAGAGGTGGTGCGTAGGATTCAAACTGAATTACTAAAATAAAAAACATCATCAAAATTGCTAAAATCAAAGCACTTACCATTGCTTTCATCAGTTCTTCGTTGTCTTTATTTTCCGATGCATCTTCAATCGTTATTCCAGTGGGTAAAACAAATTCTCCAGATTTAAGCTTTTCTTCAATTAATAATAACATAGCGGTTGTTACCTCTTCTGCATTTCCATTTTCTGTTAAAAATGAAGAAACTGTAAACACTAAATCTCCGTCGTCTCGTGTTATTTCAGCAATACCCGATTGTTTATTCACAGTAACAACATCTGATAATTTTACCCCATTGGCAATTTCTATCGATAAAATTTTTGTCATATCAGAAACTTGTGTTTCTTTAAACTGCAAACGAATATCTAAATCATCAGAAAAACCTTCTTTTTTAAATGTCGCAACTATATCTCCATATACCGCACCACGAATAGCAGATGGAATATCCAAAGGATTAATTCCTTGTAAAAAAGCTTTTTCTTTATTTATTATAAAATTAAATTCTCCCGGTGTTTCTGTAATAGAATTCGTAACACCTTGAGTCCCCTTAACCGTTTTTAACACTGTTGTAATTTTTTGCGTTATACTTTTTGCTTCTTGTAATAAATTTGAATTTTCTATTTTTATATTAAATCCAACTGGAAATTCTGACTTTGGTCCTTTTTTTTCTCTTTGTGCTTGAAATATAATACCGTCTGGTAAATTTTTAAACCGACTCACAATAATTGTTTCAAGTTCTGAAGAAGTACGCATACCTGCATTTTCTCTCTCTTTAAACGGTAATAATTCTAATAAAATTTCTGCTGTATTTTTTTGGATAGTTACCGAAAAAATAGAAGTTTCTGGAAATTCTTCTAACACAGTTTCTATTTTTATATCAGCAACAGTTTGCAAAACTTTTTTTGATTCCGTTCCTTCTGGCAAAATCAATGTCATTGAAATTCTATCAGAATCTGCAGTTGGAAACATTTCAAATTTTGATGGCAAAAACATAGTTCCTATAAATAGAACAAATGTGAATGCAAAAATTCCATATTTTAGAACCGGTATTGTCAGAATTTTTTCTAAAATTTGTGTATATTTATTTATTAAAATATCTATAAATTTATTAATTTTATCTCTTCTATTTTCTTCACTATTTTTAGCATTTTTTTCTTCTTTTAAAATTACAGCCGATAAAGCGGGAATAATAAAAAGTGATACGAACAGAGCAACCGTTAAAACAATACTTACTGTTACAGGAATAAAAGATAAAAATTTTCCAATAACTCCTGGAAGAAAAAATAACGGCAAAAAGACAATTAAAGTCGTGAGCATTCCAGAAAACAATGGAGCCCTAAACTCTATAAATGATTGCAACGCTGCATTTTTCGGATTCAAACCTTTTTTAATATAATGAGAAGTTCCCTCCACCATTACAATTGCAGTATCCACCAAAATTCCAAGTGCTAAAATCATTCCAAAATTTGTCATGAAATTCATGGTTCTTCCCAACATATTCAGCACAAAAACAGTTCCTAAAAATGAAATTGGAATTACCAAAGACGCAACAATCCCCTCTTTAACTCCAATAAAAAAGAAAATAGAAAGTAATACAACTATAATCGAAAATAAAAAACTACTTAATAAATTCAAATAATCTTTTCTCATGTCATCAGTTGCTTTACTAAAAAGCAATACTTCTAAATCTATATTTTTATATTCAGGATTTTCTAAAAAAGTATGTATAAGTTCTGTAACTTTTGGTTCTGTGGCAAAAATATCAGTTCCCGCTTTTGGTGAAACTTTAATAATAATTCCCTGTTTTTTATTAAACCTGGTAATAATTGCATTTTTTTGTGGTGCAAATTCTATGCTCGCAATTTCTTTTAATTTTATAGCTCGAGCCGAAAAATCGTCTCCAATATTTCCCACGTTCCCAACAATTATATTTTCTAAATCTGCTATACTTTCAGATTCTCCCTGAAATTTCATTGAATATTCTTTTGCATTTTTTGTAAATGTTCCCATCGAAATATTTCTTTCCGAAAGAGAAATTGCATTTTTTATTTGATTATACGATAAATGCAACGATTCAATTTTTCGTTTATCCAAGAAAATTTTTACTTCCGTATCCACTTTTCCCAAAATATTCACATCTCCAATTCCAGAAATAGCCTCAAGTTGTGTTTTTAATTTTTCCGATACTTCTGATAAATCTTCAATTTTTATATCATCACTCACCAGTGCAATTCGTACAAAAGGCTTATCTTTTGAAGAATCAATTTCTGCCACTCTTGGGTCATTTTGTAAATCTGAAGGCAAGTCAGCCTTTGCGTCATCTACAGCACTTCGCACATCAGAAACTATTTCACTCACATTTACATCGGTTTCCAACGTTAAAACAATGCTTGAAACTCCTTCGCTTGAAGTGGATTTCATCTTATCTATTCCAGAAATCAAACTGAGCTTATTTTCAATTTTTCGTGTAATACTTTCGTCAATATCTTCTGCAGATACTCCAGAATTTACAGTTGTTACCGTTACAATTCCATATTCAATATATGGAGCACTTTCTTTTGGAATAGTAAAAATTGATAAGACTCCAAGAATTATTATGATAAACCCTAAAAATAAAGGGATTTTTGGTTTTGAAACACAGTATTTTCCGAATGATAAGAACATTGAGTTGATTGTTAAATTAATTTAAATCTTGCATATTAATTACAAGTATATTACAAGTATATTACAATTAATGTAATTTCAACGAAAGTCCGCTCCCTTTTTGCAAAAGAAGGGTAACTTTTTTTTGTGTAGAAAATCCTTGCATTTTTATACTTTCATTTATTTCTTTTTCAAAAATAGAAGTTATTGGGAAATTTATTACTGACATATTTATATAAATTATAGAGTGATTTTTACATCTTGTAAAACTCAAAATTGTAGACCACAACCCTTTACACAA
>DQTD01000086.1 GCA_016839105.1 Candidatus Altimarinota bacterium | reverse complement strand
TCTATTTTTCGTCTATTTTTCGTCTATTTTTTTTATTTTTAATTATTTCTACAGAAATATTATACGCAATAACTTGAGATGCCGAACACGATGCAATTTGAGTTGTAACTCCATTTTGTTTTGCACCTTTATAATTTTTAAACTCTACTGCATTTTCATTTTCAAGAATATCATTATATCCTGACTGAATAAGGATATTGCATTGTTTTAAATTTTCTGTAGTTACATCATTTGCATCATCATAGTTTTTTAAAGATTTCAGTATAATCAATATATTTAGATTATTTGTCAAAAGTTATTTTTTGGTTATAATAAAAAAATCCTGATAATTTTATTTATCAGGATTTTATAATATGTAAGAGTGGTGCTCAGAGAGAGACTTGAACTCTCATGCCTCACGGCACCGGTTTCTAAGACCGGCGTGTCTACCAATTCCACCATCTGAGCAGCTAGAATGGTGGCCCGAGACAGATTTGAACTGTCGACACGAGGATTTTCAATCCTCTGCTCTACCCCTGAGCTATCGGGCCATAATTATTAGCTAATCAAGTATACAAAAAGCAATATTTGTGTGCAACCCTAAATTACAAATTTCTTGTTATTACTTCCCTTTTCGCCTATCTCTCTCTTCAAATTTTTCTAAAATTTCAATAATATCAGATTTAAGAAGATCTGGTAAAAATTTATCTATAAAAAATAATTCGGCATATGCACTTTGCCAAACACAAAAATTTGACAATCGCTTCTCTCCTCCCGTTCGTAGTAGAATATCCAAATTTGGAACTTCTAAATAATTTACAAATTTTGTAACATCTCCAGCGCTTTGTGCAGAAATAACTGCTCGTTCTATCTCATCGTGTCCGCCGTAATCTAAACATAAATACAAGGTAAAATTCGTTACATGTTTTGTTTGTTTTTCAATTTTTTCTAATTTATTTTTTAATATAGTATTAAGCCTATCTCGTCTTCCGCACCATACGAGTCTTACAGGATTTTTTTTAAATAATTTTTCCCATGTATTACACATTTCTAAATATATTTTCATAAGATTTGCAATTTCTATAGGAGAACGCTTCCAATTTTCTGTAGAAAATCCATATACGGTAAGCGCATTACAATTTTTATTTTCTATACATGCCATTAAAACTTCATCTGTAATCACTTCAAATCCTTTTTGATGTCCTCTATCTATTGATAAATTTTGTGCTCTAGCCCATCTCCTATTTCCATCAGCTATAATTCCTAAATTCATATATGTTTTAGATTAAGTATATATACAGAATAAAATATTTACTATAGAATAACAATAATCATATTTTTATTTTGATACACATGAGAACACTTGCATTTCTTCCTCAACATTTTGCAGAAATATCAAAACATTTAAATAGTGGACTTCCTATTATATTACCGACAGAAACTTCATATGGATTTTCTGGAAATATTTTTTCACACACGGCTATTCATGCTGTTAAATCTATTAAAAATAGAAACAATGATAATAATAAAGCATTTTTAATACTAACCGATTCGTTTCAAACATTACAAAATTTTGCCGATATTTCACAATTATCAGACAATAATAAAGAGTATATAAAACAACATTCTAATATTTTTTCAAAAAATACACCAACAACATTTATTTTAAAAAAGAACATAAAGAAGCACTTTTTTCTTAAAAATTATTTTCCAAATTTTACTGAAATAGGAATTCGTGTCCCAAAATATCCTCCACTTATTGGTTTTCTACAAAGCCATAAAAATCCTCTCTTTTCAACAAGTGCAAATATTTCAAACCATGCTCCGTTATATAAAAGCGAAGATATTCAAAAATATTTTAATGCTATTCCAAATTTATTATTTGTTGATGCTGGTGATTTAGAAAAAAATCCTCCATCTTCTATTATTAGATTTGATAGAAATGGAGAAAAAATTATTTTACGATAGTTATAAAAAAGTTAACATATTCATGAGTGTATTATAATTGTTCTATATTTCCTAAAAACTTTGGGTCATGTTTAAACAATAATACTTCGTAAAATGCTTTTTGCTGTGCGAGTGTTTCACGAAATAAATTTTTCCAATGATTTTTATACACTTGCGTACTGGCAGAAACTCCAATAGCAGAAATACCAAATTGTTCACATGTAAAAATTGCACGGGATAAATGAAATTCTTGTGTTACCAAGTACGCATTTTTTATATTCCATATTTTTGAAGCTCGTGCACATGTATCGTATGTTCGAAATCCTGCATAATCTAATACAATATCTTCAGATTTTACTCCCTTTTCTATTAAATATTTTTTTCCTGTTTCTGGTTCATTATATTGTAATTTTCCATTATCTCCAGAAATTAAAATTTTTTTAATATTCCTAGATTCATATAATTTTTGTGCAATTTTTAATCTATCTGCAAACGCATCAGATGGGCCATTTTTCCAAGCTGCTGCACCAAAAACTATTGCCACGTCTGTTTCATAAAAATGATGATATTTTACTTCATTATCATTTAATTCATATAAATGTAAATATCCGTTTAATACTATGTAAATATTTGGAATAAAAAATATAAATAGCAAAAATAATATAATTTTTTTACTATTATTTTTTATATTTCGAGTAATAGTTTGTATAAATTTTTTCATAGATATTATCATATTTTTATTCTACTATTTCTGTAGAAATATTATCATATATTTTTACCAAATCTAGATTATTTTCAGTATTATTAAATATAATTTTATTTATAGAGCGTACGGGAATAACATCAATTCCGCTACTTACTATAAAAGCCGAATCAAATTTTTCTGCTAATACAGATTTTTTTGTTATATTTTTTGTAATTATTTCTATATTTTTGTAATTTTTCAATAATTCTTCTTTTAATAATTTTTGTGTGAATCCTTCTAAAAAAGTTTTTTTTGATGGATCTGGAAAATATACAGTGTTGCCTTTTGTAAATAAGATATTCCAAGCAGGACCTTCTGTAATATTATTTTCATAAAAAAATAACGCATCATCAAATCCATTTTTTTGAGAAATCGCCCGAGTTTGAAGGGATGGAAACAGAGCTGAGGTTTTTAAATGTGCCAAAGGACGAATCATTTCATGTAATTCTAAAGAAATAGGTGTTTTATTGGAATTATATTCACGACCTGTTACTACTATTTGCACTTCAGAAATTTCTGATGGACGAGAAATGGAAAAAGATTTTGGATAAATCGCTATTCTTAGCAGTTGTTTTGTATATAATTTTTGTGAAAGAAAATTTGTAATTTGTGCAACAATTTCTGTTCGTGTAGGAATAATTCCAAATAACACTTCAGAATTATCTTTCAAACGTTTTATATGTAATTCAAACGCTTTTACATATATTTTATTATTTATATTTTCAACCGTAAATGTTGTAAATACACTGTATCCTGTCAACATTGCCGAGGATATATCTGAATATTCTTTTGTTAAAAACATAAATATTATAATTTTGTATATTGTATCGTTTTTATGCTACTCTTTTTTTACTATATTATGCAAAATATTTTTATATATAAAATACATGTTATTGATTATTACAGAAGAAAATGCAGGAACACGACTTGATACCGTTATTTTTGAAAATTCTCCAAAAGATGTTACTCGTGGAAGTATTCAAACTCAAATTAAAGAAGGAGAGGTGAGAGTAAATAAAAAACGAATTATGCGAAATGCAGAAAAAGTAAAAATTGGAGATAGAATTGTTATTCATTTTGCAGAAAAAGAACCAGATTATGTCCCTACTGCAGAAAATATTCCGCTAGAAATTTTATTTGAAAACGACGATTTACTCATTATTTCAAAAGCTTCGGGAATGTGTACTCATCCAGATAATACCTATAAATCTGGAACAGTTGTAAATGCTGTTATGGGACATTTAAAAAATCATCAACAAGAATTTATAGATGAAGAAACTATTCGACCAGGTATTGTTCATCGTTTAGATAAAGATACTTCTGGGTGTTTAATGATTGCAAAAAATAAAAAAACTCACAGATATTTATCTAAAATTATTGCAGAACGAAAAGTTACAAAAAAATACCAAGCATTAGTTCTTGGACGAGTTCCATCAAAAAAAGGAACTATCGATTCGCCTATTACACGAGATCCGCATAATAGAGAACGAATGACGACCTTAAAAAATGCAAAAGCAAAAGATGCATTAACTCATTTTGAATGTATTGCACAATACCCACAGCCAACTGCGACACTTGTAGATGTTCATATTATTACAGGGCGAACCCATCAAATTCGGGTTCATTTTTCAGCTATTGGTCACCCTGTTTATGGAGATGATTTATACGGAAATCCTAAAGTCAATTCAGCGTATTGCGTACAATTTAAAACAGATCGAATGTTTCTGCATGCAAAAAGTTTATCATTTCCATTAGAAAATGGAGAAATTATTTCTGTTGAATCTCCTCTACCTGTAGATTTGCAAGGAATTTTAGATAAAATGGAAATAGACGAAAATTATGAAAAATAAAACGAGGAAGCCACACAAATTTTTAGGAAAACCAAATAATTTTAATTATAAAAATTCTGAATTTACAGAAAAATATATAAAAAATGTAATACAATCTGAATATAATAATTCGAATAATATAGAAATTATTCAACCAATTCAAAATCACTCAAATAAAATAATAGAAATTACACACGAAAATAAAACTAATTCAAAGAATTCTTTTCATTGTGATGGAATCTGGACACAAGAAAAAAATATTGTGCTTTCTATAAAAACAGCTGATTGCATGGCTCTTATTTTAAAACACAAAAAAAAAAAATTATTGCTAATATTCATGCTGGATGGCGAGGGGTTGCAAATAAAATAACTTCTAATTTTTTACAAAATTTTTCAGCCGAAACTAATAATGATTTTGAAGTTTATTTTTCACCAAGCATACTTTCATGCTGCTGTGAATTTACCAATCCATATACCGAAACTCCAGAATTTTTTCATGAATTTGTTACAGAAAAAACAGAAAATAATCACACAAAATATTTTATAAATTTACAAGAAATTATAAAAAAAGAGCTTATAGAAAATTCTATAAACCCTGAAAATATTTTTTTTACTGATATTTGTACCAAATGTTCCAATACTTTTTGGAGTCACCGATGCAAAGAAATAGAACGTAATATTGCTTATGTATATATAAACTCATAAATATTTATACACATTTTGCAACCACATCCATCATAATTTTTTTAATTTCTTCTAATTTTTTAGCAGACCGTGCTTCAAATCGAGTTGTTAAATATGGAGAAGTGTTTGAAGCTCTCACAATTCCCCACGCACTTTCTCCAAATTCAATTCTAATTCCGTCCATTGTTAAGGCATTTGGATATTTTTTTAGTAAATTTTTAACAATTTTATCTAAAATTCCAAACTTTTTACTTTCACTTACTGCAACTTTTTCCTCTGGTGTCACAAATGTTTTAGGCAACTTTGCAAATTCCTCTGTAAATGTTTCACCACTTTTTATTTCTAAATTTATTGCAATTTCTAATAATTTTGCTGACGCTAATAGTGCATCGTCGAACCCAAAATAGTTTTCTGCCATAAAAATATGTCCAGACACTTCACCTCCAAGCAATGCATCGTGTATCTCCATTTCTTCTTCTACAAAACTATGCCCAGTTTTACACATAACAGGTTTTCCTCCGTGTTCTTCAATTTCTTCTTTTAATAATTCTGTCGATTTTAAATCATATACAATTGCACCACCAGCATTTTCATCTTTTTGTAGTAGATCTCGTGCTAATAATAACAACAATAAATCTGCAGAAAAACTATTTCCTTTTCTGTCTACGACTCCCACTCTATCACCATCTCCATCGTATGCTAATCCAAAATCCAGATTATTTTTTAGAACCAATTTTTTTAAATCAGCCATATTTTCTTCTCGTTCTGGGTCTGCTTCATGATTCGGAAAATTTCCATCTACATCACAATACAACTCGGTTACATCAAAACCAGCTCTTCTAAAAAATTCTGGATAATGTGCTCCTGCAATTCCATTCCCTGCATCAATAGCAATTTTCCAATCAGTTTTTTTAAAATCTGTAATATCAGAAAGTAAGGTATAATATTCTTCAGAAATATTTAATTTCTCAACGGTTCCTAAGTCTGTTGGATAATCTCCATTATTTTCTAAATCAATAAAATCTTCTTCTTGAATGATTTCCCAAATTATTTGAAGCTCCTCTCCACAAATAGAATGAGCACCCCCTGAAAGCAATTTAAATCCATTGTATGGTGCAGAATTATGACTTGCCGTAATAGAAACACCTCCATCAAACCCTTGTGTGCATAATGCAAAATATAACATTGGTGATGGTAATTCACCTGCATCAACAACATCTATTCCACTTTTAACCAAAGCATTTATAAAATTTGATTTTAAAACTGAACCAGAATTTCGTCCATCTCGTGACACAACAACAGTTAAATGTTCTTTATTCGGATATTTTTTTCGAAGATATTTTGCGTATCCTTTCCCAATTAAATCAGCACCATCTTCATCAAAATCTTCTCCGTAAATCCCTCGAATATCGTAGGCTCTAAAAATATGTTTTTCTAACATAATATAAATAATAAATAATTAATAATAAATAATTAAACTAAGTTTACAAAAAAATATAACATTATTACAGTAATTTACCAAATACTGTAAATTTTTTATAATCTGTAATTTTTACAGAAACTATTTTTCCAATAAAATTTTCTCCCCTATCTCCAACTTTACATACAACTGTTCGTCCAGTGTGACTTCTTCCTCGTGCTGTAAATTCATTTTTTTCACTATTGAACTGAACAGAATCTATAATAACTTCTTCTATTTTTCCAATAAGTTTTTTATTTTCAAAATCTACAGATTGTTCTAATACTTTTGTTAAAATTTCGAGTCTTTCCTTTTTTAGTATATCTGAAACATCGTCTTCCATTTTTTCGGCAGAAACAGTCCCCTTTCGAGGAGAATATTTTGAAATGAATGCCATTAAAAAATGTTGCGTTTCAAATAATTCTATAGTTTTTTGAAAATCTTTTTCAGTTTCTGTACAAAATCCTACAATAATATCTGTTGTAATTGTCATTTCTGGAACTGCTTTTCTCAATTTTTCTATAAAATCGGTAAATCTTCCAATATTATGCTCACGCCCCATTTTTTGTAACATGCGTGTAGAGCCAGTTTGCACCGGTAAATGAATACATCTTGAAATATTTTTATGTTTTGCAATCACTTCAATCATATCTCCCCCCATATGTCGTGGGTGAGGTGATGTAAATTGAAGTCGTTTTAATCCTTTTATTTCAGCAATTTCATTTAATAAAAATGCAAAATCGGTATGCCGTTGTAGTATTTTTTTACTTGCATCATCTAAAAAATATGCATTTACATTTTGTCCGACTAGAGTAATTTCAATAACTCCATTTTTTACATGATTATTACATTCTTCTAGAATATCTTCAAATTTTCGAGATCGCTCTTTTCCTCGTGCAAAAGGTACAATACAATAAGTACAAAATTTATCACAGCCAGTCATAATTGGAACAGTCGCTCTATATTTTTCTGTAAGTTTTGGTGAAATATTTAAATAATCAAAATTTTCTAAACTATCAAATTTTTTAATTTTTTCAAAATTTGGTCGCTTAATTTCACTATCAAATTCATATAATATTTCGGGTAAATTTTTCATATCTTCTATTCGAAATACAAAATCTACACTTTTATTTTTTTCTATTCTTTTTAAAACTTCGTCTATTTTTTCTAATTTTTTCTTAATTTCTTCATCGGTTATAGCTATCCTTGTATTTTTACTATTCTTTAATTCTCTAATATTTTGTAAATCTTTTAAGCTTGAAGTATGGCGAATCATGCACCCTGTAATTGCTACAATTTTTCCAGCTTTTTTTGCATTATTCACATGTCCAAACACTCTATCTTCTGCATGCTGTTTTATAGAACATGTATTAAAAATAACCAGATCTGATTCTTCTACAGTTTGTACTTCTTGTAGTTTTAATGAATCTAATACTGCTGATAATTTTTCAGAATCAGAATGGTTCATCTGACACCCAAAGGTTTTAATAAAATATGTTTTCATGAATTTTTTTTATTTTTTTTATTTTTAATAATTGTTTTGTGTTTACATTATCACTAAAATTGTAAAACATTTTGAATACAAACTCTATAGTAAAAATTTTAACAGTCTTTTTCTATTCATTAAAAAACAGCCCCTTATTTTTTTTCATAGAAAATCATGCTACAATAAATCTTCCGATAAAGTCCAGCAAGCCATAGACATGGGAAAAGCTGGATTATTGGAAGATATGATAAAAAGATTACTTAATCTTTAAAAAACTATGAAAAAATTTAAAGCGAAGATGAAATTCAAATAACAGACCGATTCGAAGAGGAACGTTCTGCTTTCAAAAAAATAAAGCGTCCAGAATTTATAAAAATGACAGCTCTTAGATAAAGGGTGCGAATTTGATTTTTTTGAAGAACCATTTTCAAACGACCCTGCAGGATGAAGAAATATCTGCATCAGATTATTCAGATTTTAAGAAAATGATTGAATCAAAAATAATTCAACTTGGAAAAGAAAAAACAGAGAAAAATACAGAGGGCATGGACGACAACTCGAATATCGTAGAAAAGGCACTCGAATTATTTGTGAGTGGCGAAAATGCCTTGTTTAAGACAAAAAAAGGAGCTCAAGCATTGCTTGAACTCCCATTACTACCAATTGGTAGCCCGTAGCAGACTCGAACTGCTGTTACCAGGATGAAAACCTGACGTCCTAACCCCTAGACGAACGGGCCATAGATGGTGGGAAGGGAGGGATTCGAACCCTCGACCAAGGGCTTAAAAGGCCCCTGCTCTACCACTGAGCTACCTTCCCAGAACTCTTCAATTATTTTACTAATTTAAATTGTTATCAGTAGCTGACAAAGTTTATTATATTTTTTTTTCCTATGCAAGACTTTTTTTCTCTGATATAATTAAATGAAATATATAGTTGTGAAATTATGAATTACAAAATTTGCATATATATATTTAAAATTATTTATCTGAAAAAATAAATTATGGAATCGTATTCTGGTGGAAATAGTAGAAGGCGTCATGTATCAAAACGTGATTTGCAAAACTTAAAAAAAGGTGGAATTAAAGCCAAAAAAATTAATGCAAAATCAAATGCTCATCATGAAAATATTGAAATACCAGAAGCTGAAAAAGCTTTAGCCGAAAATATTAAAATTGCTTTTGACACAAATAATATACCAAATAATACATCGCAAAATTTAAATAATTTAAAAACAAATATTTCATATTCACAGAAAAACTTTTTTCAAAAAATTATTCAATCAATTATGAATAGAATATTTAAAAAAAAATAGTAAAAAAATATAAAAAAAAATATAATAAAAAAATATGTCTCCTCTTGATAAAAACAATACAAAAGCGGAAGTAAGCAAAGAGATAATTAAGACAGAAAAAGCTAAAGCCACACAAGAATGTATTGGAGAATGCAAAAAGAATTTATCAACAGCACATGAAAATGTAAATTCTGCCATTTTAAATGACCCAGAAAAACGAGAAAAAGCAAAAAATATTCATAACAACCCACACCCAAGAGAAAAAGAATTTGTAGAAAAAGGAAAAAATACTATTAAGGAATTAACAAACAAACAAAAAATAGAAACAATTGCAAGTATGAAAGATGAAGAGGGTAATTTAAAAGAAGTAAGCGATATTAAACTTACACCTGAAATTGAAGCGTATGCCAAAACATTAATTGCAACAGGTATCACACCGAAAACAAGCTTAAATTTTACTGAAACAACAACTGCGATTATTGAACAAATAATGGCTGGAAATAAATTTTCAGAAGACGACGGAGAATTAACAGAAATAAAAAGAATGATAGA
>DQTD01000090.1 GCA_016839105.1 Candidatus Altimarinota bacterium | reverse complement strand
TTGCTGCGTAAAATCCTATTGCAACAATACCTACCAATAAAGCTCCCCAAAACAAGATTTTTTTCATAAAAAAAATTAAAGATTTATAGTACAAGTAAATATTTATTTCGATTCCAATCGTTTATTCCAAATTTTAAATTATAAACATTTGCAAATCCCAATTTTTTCATTATTTTTAATGTTTTCCCAGACCTATCTCCACTTCTACAATAAATAAAATATTTTTTATTTTTATCTAAAACTGATAATTTTTCCCTAAAATCTACTTTATAAAAATCTATCATTTGTGCATTTTTAATATGCCCAGATTGAAATTCTGGCAATGTTCTTACATCTAAAATTACATTGTTTAGATCATGTTTTGTAATTTTAGATGTAAAACTTTTAAATTGCTTAGCTGAAACAGAAGTAGAAATTTGAGTAATTTCTGCTTTTTGAGTTTCTTGAATTTCTGAATTTTGTATATTTTTTTCAGAATCTACACAGCCAGAAAATAGGAAAACTGCAGTACCGATTATTATCGTGATTATTTTTTTTATAATTTTCATGTTTTTTTTATTTAATGAATTATTTAACACTCTGTAAAAATTCATTTCGTGTTCGTGAATCAGATCGAAAAAGTCCACGCACTGCAATGGTTTGCATTTCAGCATTTTCTTTTCGCACTCCACGCATTTGCATGCACATATGCGAAGCCGAAATTTTTACAGCAACACCTTTTGCATCAAGTAAATCTTCTAATTTATCTGCAATTTCCATTGTAAGCCTTTCTTGATTTTGAAGTCTTTTCGAAAATTTATTTACAATTCGTGGAATTTTAGAAAGTCCAATAATTTTTTTATTTGGAATATATGCAACATGCGCCACTCCTATAAACGGCAACATGTGATGTTCACACAAAGAATGAAATTGAATTTCTTTTACAAGAATCATTTCATCATAGTTTTCTCCTTCAAAAATTGTATTAATTTTATCGTCAGAAGTTCTATATCCTTCTGTAATTTCTTCCCACGCATTCGCAAAACGAGAAGGTGTACGTGATACACCTTCTCGTTTTGTATCTTCACCAATTGCTTCTAAAATTAATATACACGCTTCTTGTAATTTTTTTTTATCGACAGACATGACAGTTTATATAATTTATTATTATTTAATATCAAATTTAGTATTATAACACTCTTGGCATTCAACAATAAATTTAAATGCTGTTTTTGCATCCACTGTTCCTGTAACTTCCACTTTTTTCTTTTCTAAATCTTTATAATGCTCCATGAAATAAATCATGCTTTCTAATTCTTTTTCATCGATATCAGATAAATCTGTAATATGAGAAAGACGAGAATCTCCTATTGGAACTGCAAGCACTTTATCATCTCGTTCTCCATTATCATCTACAGAAAGCATTCCAATAACTCGACAAGGTACTAATACCCCAGGATAAAATGGTTTATTTCCTAAAATAATTACATCTAATGGGTCATTATCAAATTCATTCCATGTTTGTGGAATTAATCCGTAATTAAACGGATACGGAATTGGTGTTTTTAGAATTCTATCCACCACTACCATTCCATAATTTTTATCATATTCATATTTAACAATATCTCCACATGTAATTTCTAAAATTACATTAATTTCTGAAGAATTATTTTTTACAAGTGCAGGAACTGCATGAAACGGATTTTTCATAGAAAAAGGCATGTTTTTTTATTTAAATAAATTATTTAGCTGAATATTCTGCAAATGTAAGAATTTCAACATCTTTCATTACAACATCTACAATTGGTTTATCTGCACCGTTTGTTTTTACTTTCGAAAGAGCATTTACAATATTCATTCCAGAAATAACTTCTCCAAATACTGAATGTCGGTTATCTAAAAAATTGTTATTTGCAGTATTAATAAAAAATTGTGAACCATTTGTTGCTGGACCAGAATTTGCCATAGCAATAGAACCGATATTATTTTTCGCAGTATCAGCAAATTCATCAGCAAAACTTCCTCCAAAAAAACTTTCTCCTCCTCTTCCTGTTCCTGTTGGGTCTCCCCCTTGAAGCATGAATCCGTCAATTATTCTATGAAAAATAACTCCATCATAATAATCTTTTTTTGCAAGTCCTATAAAATTTTCTACAGTTTTTGGTGCTGCTTCAGGAAAAAATCGAAGAGTTATATCTCCGTGATTTGTATGAATAATTGCAACCGTTTCATCGTCTTTTACCGCTCCTGCTTGTAATAATTTTTCGTCAGTCATAATTGGTGTAATATCTAAAATAATAGGTTCTGGTGTTATTACGCCTACATCTGTAGCAATTGCTAGAGATGTAGGCGTAATAACAGGTGTTTCAACACTATCTGAAGATGATAATGCCCCCAGAATAAATAACATTAAAAAATCTAACATAAAATAATTTGTAATAAAATAAAAAATTAATAATTATACATATAATAATATATAAAAACTTCTTATGCTAGAGAAATATTTATAATTTTTTCACTTCTTTTGCTGGATTTCCTGCAACAACTCTATTTCCCCCTACATTTCTTGTAACTACCGCTCTCATTCCTACCATTGAATTTTTTGCAATAGTTACACCTTTTAAAATAACAGCTTGCCCTGCTATCCATACATTATCACCTATAATAATTTCTACACCTTTTTCTTCATATTCTGAAAATCTTTTTTTTGGGTCTATATAATGAAAATCGTTATCGAGCAATATTGCACTTCCAATAATACAATTTTTTCCAACTACTATTTTATTTCTTACCTGAAATAATCCACCATTAAGTTTCGAACTTTCTCCAATTTCAATTACAGCTTCATCACTATATGTTTGAAACCTGTTCCATTCTTCGTGTGCCCATAAACATACATTATTTTTTATAATTAATTTTCCTTTTCCAGAAAATTTAAATTTCCAATTCATTCTAATGTTTTTTCCAAATGTTACTTTTCCAAAATATCTATATGTAAAATAGAATATACAGATTTTTGAAATAATTTTTATTATAAAGTTTTTCATAATTTTTATTACTTTTATTGAATACTGCTTTATATTAAACCTATCATGTTTTTTAAAAAATACTAAAATTCAAAATTGACATCATTAAAATATAAGAGAACATTATAATCAAAAATCCTATTATTGCATTTATTACAATATTTTTTCCTTCTTCTGCCTTGTCATCATTTCCTAACGATGTGATATAAAGAAAACCTCCATAGAGTAAATACACAAATGCGATAAGTGCTAAAAATCCTAAAACATATAATAAAAAGTTTATTATTTCCTCTATTAAAACTCGTGCATTATCTCCATCTGGTGCATATGTCACTTCTGTTCCATCAAACATCCAGTTGTATAAAACATAATCAACAAAAAATTCATTAAATGCTATAACCAAAAGCCCAACCCCAATAGGTAAAAACATGCTTTTTGCACTACTTAATTGTTCATCATTTCCAAACGATGTCATCATTTTTACTCCACTCATAATAACATATACCATAGCAATAAATACTAAGAATGTTTTTAAAAAATCTAAAACTCCTCTCGTTTGAATCGTAAAATTATCATATACAACTTTTAACCGATCTGCGTCCCACACACTTGTAGATTCTAAATTTCCATTTCCTCCTCCAATTAAAATATCAAGAACTAATGGCTCTACAAGTAACATTAAAAATAAACCAGCGATTGAATATTTCATCATTTTTTTTGCTTTTCCTACTGCACTTTCATCACTTGAATTTGCGACCATATACACTCCAGAAATCACTATCCATAAAAATGCAAGAAACCCAATTATCCATTTCATTCCATGAAAAATAGTTACCATAATATCAACCATTTGGTTCGCTCCGTCGTCTGGAGCAATTTGTGAAACAATATCTTCTCCACTGGGAATCACATGTAATCCTGCATCTTCTTTATTAAAAGGAATATTTATATTTCCCGCAAATACTGGTGCTATTATTACAAAACAGAGAATAATAATTCCAAAAACTATACACAGTTTTTGCGTTAAATATTCCAATATATTTTTAAAAAATAAATTCATTCTATATAAAAATTAGTAATAAGTAATTATGTTCCTACAAAAAACATTACAATAGAATACGAGAATAATACAATTACCATTCCTATCGCAGCCCATATTAAAATATCTTTTGCTTGGGTTCGTTTCTCTTCATCTGTTCCAGAAATAAGGTACAAGACCGATGCATAAACGAATGCAACAAATACCAATATTCCCAAAAATTGTAAAAGATATTCCAAAACTCCAAATGCTTCTTTTAAAAATTCTTGCACTTGCGATGTTCCAGGATCTATTGCTCCTTTTTCTGGATAAAAAACTTTTGTAATTAATGGTTTTGCAATCATTATTATTAAAATTCCTATAAAACTAAATTTAAATGTATCTTTTGCTTTTTTCATTGTTTCGTCATCACCATCAGCGGTAACCATTTGCATTCCTGCATAAAAAATTAAAATTACTAAAATAGTTCCAAGCAATACTTCTACACTATTCACTATTATCATAATAACCGATTCTAGTGCTTCTTCTTGTATAAGCTGGGTCACATCTTTTGCATCAATTGGATCAAATATTTGGGTCATGGGTTCAGCAAGCGCCACCAATGCAAACCCTATTGCCGCATACAAGATATTTTCTTTTTGCATATCAAGTTGGTCATCTTCTCCTGTTCCAAGCACTATTTTATATGCATACATTCCCATAAAAATAAGCCCAACTCCAATAAATAAAAATTTTGCTAAAGGAATTATTTTTTCTTCAATCAATTTTTTTGTCATATCTACTGCACCATTACCCGCTATTGGCTTTTGAATTTCTTTTAAATTATTCACAACATCTTTATATTCAGAAGGCAAATGTCCACCTGCTGCAAAAGCTATAGAGCTCATGAATAAAACTAAAACAAGTAAATATTTTATATACGCAAAACTATTTAATAATAATTTCATAATTTTTATTTTTATATATTTATATATATCGGTTTACTTTATCACACTTTTTATAAAACACAGAACGAGTGAAATTGATTATTTATTATTTAATCTTATAATCTCTTGTTTTTTCTGTTAAATTGTGTTAAAGTTGTATGAAGTTTGAATTTTATCAGCTTTACCTAACAAATAATACATACTCATGAAATTTACAAAAGAAATAACACAAACCTTACAAAAGGTTGCATCTCTTATTAAAAAATCAAAAAATATTGTTTTAATGCCACATGCAAAAATGGATTGCGACGGAATGTCCGCATCGGTTGCATTGCATCTTATTTTAAATAAATTTGGAAAACACTCTACAACAGTTTGTTCTGATCCAGTTCCAGAAGCTTTTGCATTTTTGCCATCCAGCGATATTTTTTCACAAGAAATTACTGCAAAAAATACAAAAATAAAACAGTTTCATTTACGTGTGGATAATTCGGATAAAAAATTTAAAAATTTAGAATATTCTGTAGAAGATGGAAAAATAAATATTATTCTGTTTTCCGAAGATACCCCTTTTAACGAAGCCGATTTTACATTTCTTGGAGCTCAACTTAAACCAGATTTAATTATTACACTCGATTCTGGAGATACAGATCAACTCGGAAAAATGTATAAAGACAACACAGAACTTTTTGCAGAAGTTCCCGTTATTAATATCGATCATCATTTTTCAAATACACAATTTGGAGATGTAAATTTAGTAGATTACACCAGTTCCTCTACAACACAACTTATTTATAACTTAATACCTTTTTTGGAAAAAGAGTGTACATCAGAGGAATCTACTCAATCAGAAGAAAAAATAGAGAAAAAACAAATTTTAGATGCAAATATTGCAACCCTTCTTTTAGCGGGAATGCTCACGGATACTGGAAGTTTTCAACATGCAAATACAACGCCAGAAGCATTAGATATTGCCTCTGTTTTAATTGAAAATGGTGCAGAACACCAAAAAATTGTAAAACATTTATTTAAAACAAAAAGTGTACAAACCCTTAAAATTTGGGGACGAGTACTTATGAAATTACAACAAGACACAACATACAAAATTGTATGGAGTCAAGTTTCACGAAACGACTTAGAAGAGACAGGTGCTCATTCAGACGATATAAATGATTTGATAGACGAACTAATGGCAACAACACCAGATACAGAATTGGTCTTACTTGTAAAAGAACGAGAAGATGATATTATTTCAACGAGTGTTCGAAGTTCTAGCGATGATGTTGATTCTGTTGCATTTACTAGTATTTTTGGTGGAGGTGGACATAAACAAGCCGCAGGATTTAAAATTAGAGAACGAGGAGGAAAAAGTTTTGAAGAAATTGTTTCAGACATTGTATACGAAGCAAAATTGTTTCAAGCAAAACGATTACACATTCCACTTCCAAAACGAGGATTATTAGATATTATTAATTCCGAAAAAATTGTTGCAGTACCAATTGAAACAGAAAGTATAGAAAACATAGTTGCACCGTTAATGCCAGATTTTCCAGCAGAACTCGAAAATATTACAAAACAAAAAATTTCGAATCCAGTACAAATAACTGAAACTTCGGAAGTAATAGAAATTCCAAAAATAGTGCAAGCAGAAGTAAAAACAGAAACTTTACAACCAGTTCCAGTTCCAGTTCCAGAAATTATAACACAAGAAAAACAGACTATTTCGACAGAAAAAGTAAATACAGACCTTTTTGGAGACCCAATTACCGAAAATATTTCGGAATTATCAGAAGAAGAAATTCCATACGCAGAACATAAAGAATCTTTTGAAATGCCAGCACCAGAAAAATATATAGAAAAACCAGAAGACGAAGGAAATTACGATGATTTTGCCGATTTTCTCGCAAAAGCAGACGAAAATGAAGATGTAGAATATTTAACAGAAACACAAACTGCTGATATAGATAAACCATCTTTAAATCCGTATGTTGCTAGCAAAGAACCAGCAGAACCAGAAATAATTAGCGATCCATTTTTGGAAAGTTTAGATAAATAAAATAAATAAAATAAATAGAAAAATAATCAAAAAACATATAAACTAATAGTAAGAATATAAAAGAAATATTCTTACTATTTTTTTTCTTACTATTATGAATCTTCAAGCAAAATGTCCACAATGTAATCATGAATTTTCTTTATCGGAAGAATTTCAAAAAGGAGTAGAAGAAAAACATAAAAAAAAATATGAAGATATTTTACGAGCAGAAAAAATAAACTTATGGAAAATAGCACAAGAAAAAGCCAATGAAAAAATTAAATCGGAATATGACACTCAATTAAAAAATCTGGAAGCTCAAAATAAAGAAAATAAAAGAAAACTTGAAACATCGCAACAAAAAGAATTAATATTTTTGAAAAAAGAACGAGATTTAGAAGAAAAATCTAAAAATATAGAACTAGAATTAGAACAAAAATTGCAAACACAACTGAAAAAAGAGCGAGAAATTCAAGCAGAAAAAATGGAAAAATTAATTTTTGATGAAAAAATTAGAATAGAAGAAAATATAAGAAATGAAGTTGCCAGTAGACACAAACTCAAACTTGCCGAAAAAGACAAACAAATGGAACAAATGAAAAAATCACTTGAAGATGCACAACGACGAGCAGAACAAGGATCTATGCAAATTCAAGGTGATGTACAAGAAAACGATTTACGAGATATGTTAAAAACCGAATTTCTTGCAGATCTTATTGAAGATGTTCCAACTGGAGTACGAGGAGCTGATATAATTCAAACCGTAAAAAATAATTTTGGACAAAAATCTGGAGTAATTATTTGGGAAGCAAAAAATACTAAAAGTTGGAAAGAAGATTGGATTCAAAAACTAAAAGACGACCAAGCAAATCTTGGAGCAGATATCGCAATTTTAGTTACAAAAACTCTTCCTGAAGGAGTTGAACAACAAGAATTTCGAAATGGAGTATGGATTGTAGGGTATCAATTTGCACTATCTCTTGTAAAATTATTAAGATTTCATGTTCTAGAAATTGGACAAGTAAAAACAAGCCTGCAAGGAAAAGATGAAAAAATGAATATGCTATACGAATATTTATCGTCTCCACAATTTAAAAATAAAATTGAAAATATTGTATCAGCGTTCGAAGCAATGAAATCTGATTTAGAGAAAGAAAAACGAGCAATGCAAAATATTTGGAATCGGCGAGAAAAAGAATTAGACCGAGTTGTTATGAATACCGCTGGATTTTATGGTGATTTACAAGGAATTTCGGGAAATGCTCTTCAAACAGTTTCTGCACTTGAATTACCAACCGATACAGAAAATGGTGAACTCTTTTAATAAATA
>DQTD01000057.1 GCA_016839105.1 Candidatus Altimarinota bacterium | reverse complement strand
TTGATGGATTGGTTGCGTCAAATTCTCCAAGGCACGACGACGATCCAAACCCATGAATAAAAATAAAAATATTTTCAGATTCGTCAGGTTTTTTACAGTTTTTATACAAAGTTTGCAGCATTAAATTCAAATGAAGTTTTGGTAGTAGGGGATAATTATAACAATGATATTGAGCCTGCAGAAAAATTAATTATTACTTAAACCTATTTCTATGTAATGGTAAAATATTTTCTGCAATAAAAATATTTTTATTTTCAGATATATATCCTTTTAATTTTATTATTCTAAGCGGATTTTTTTTATTTGCTCTGTGTTTTTTGTTTTGTATATGTTCTAAAAATTTAGAATCTTCAATTTTTATTTCCCAAATTTTATTTTCTATTGTTTTTATTTTTATGTACTTATTGTGTCTCTCCAGTTTTTTTTCATATATTTCAGAAATTATTTTTCCTGCTAACAATCCTTCTTCTGGATTATTCCAATCTTTTTCAATCTCAATTTCTATATTATTATGAAAACTTGTGAAATGTTCTGGTATATTTACACAATACAGTATAAATCCAAGAAGAAAAGATATAAGAATATTTCCTGCTATAAAAATAAGAGAAGTGAGTTTATACGCTCTTGGAAAATGTTTTATTCCAAAAATTGCAAATAATAAAAATATTACAAAAAAGAACAGCCAGAGAAGTGGAATACTTGTTAAAAACTCTGTATGCATTGGGCGAATTCCTTCGAAGCCACGTTCAAAAATTGAATAAAAAACAAGAGAGAGAGCAAACGCCCCAATTATCACAGAAAGTGTAAAAAATATAAAAATAGCGATATTTTTGCTCCAAAATACCCACGATGGAATTTGTTCAATTTCTTTTTCTTGAATTGTATTCTTTAGATTTTCTGCGAAATTATTGAGATTCGTCATATGTTTTTTGTAAAAATTTTTTCAGTAATTTTTTTCCTCGACTTGCCAAGCTTCCAGCTGTTCCCGTTGGGATTTGTAAAATATCAGAAATTTCATCATACGATTTTCCTTCCAAATATTTTAAAATTATAACTTCTTTTTGAGGAGATGGTAAATGAGCAATTGAATTTTGTACATCGGTTTGTAATTCAGATATTCGTATGTTTTTTTCAATATTTAAATTACTTGGAATATTTGAACACAGTTCTTCATTCCATAAAATTTTATGTTCTTTTCCTCGTGAAATTTCTTTTCTATGATAGGAAATAGTTTTTTGGTGTGCAATTCTATAAATCCATGTGGAAAATGCAAAAGATTCGTTATATTCTTTTAAATATCGCCATGCATGCAAAAAAGTTTCTTGTAATATTTCTTCTGCTTCTGCCTGAGAAATATCGGAAAGTCGAAAAATATATCGAAGTAAAATGACTTCAAAATGTTTTACTAAAAGAGTAAATGCGTTTAAATCATTTTCTTTAGATTTTTCTGCCAATGTTTGAATTTCTTCTTTTGTCATAAAAAAACAAAACACAGTGGGCGTGTAGCTTACACTGTGTTTTATATAATTAAAAATTAAAATTGATTATTTCTATTGTCTCTTTTATTCTTGTTATTTTCTCGGCCTCCTCTTTTTTCTCCACTTTCTCCGTTCTCTCCTTTGTTTCTATTACATTTTTTGTTTTTTTCTTTTTTATTTGGTAATTCTAATTCCTCTCTTATTTCTTTGGCTTGTTTTTGCAAAGAATGGAGTTCTTGAAATTTTGGAAAATTTTCAGCAGTAATTTTTTCTGCGATTTTTTTTCCAGTCGTTAATCGTGCAAATTCTTCATAATTTCCATTTTCAACTGCTATTTGAATTTCCGCTTTGTTTTCGTGGTGTTGTCCTTTTTTATTTTCTTCTGTGTTATTTGCACTTACAAATGCAACAGAAAGAATAATAGCCGATGCAATAACTGCGATAGAGATGCTTGTTTTTGAAATTATGTTTGTCATATTTGATATATAAATAATAAGTTTTTGTGAAGCCTCATAAATATATACGCAGGTAATTTTATTTATTTGCATTTTATTTAGTTTTCCTATATTTTTAGAGAAAATACTTTTTAATAAAAACATATGAAACAGGTTACTTTTAAAGAAAAATATCCAGTCTTCACGCTTGATATATTGAAAACAGAATCTCGATTTTCTTCAGTAAATGAAATAATTTCATATTTTCAAGAAAAAATAGAAGACCACCCTGTTGCGGTTTTTATTAGCACTTTTAATCATTTTTCTCATACAAAAAATTTAGGAGAATTGGGAGAAATAAATTCAGAAATTGTAGATGCTCAAAATATTATATTTTGTTTTGGAAAAGAATTGCCCAATGCGTTGGTTTTAGCGGTTCGACCTCGGTCTATTGGAGTTGCAGAGTTTTCAGATAGATTTGTTATTTCATTTATGGAAACACCAAGTCCTCAAACGACAGTAACGATTGAAGCGTGGATAAAATCTGTTGTTGCATAGTGTATATTTAAATGTATGAAAATTATTTATGAAATTTTCTGGAGTGTTTCAGTTTTTAGGTTTTCTTCAAAAAAACTTAGTATATATGATAGTTGTATCTATTATTTTTGGAATTATATTTGGAAGCAGGGTTGATGCAAAATTTTTACAAATTCTCATTTTTCCGCTTACATTCTTAATGATTTTTCCGCAAATGGTTAATTTGAAAGTTTCAACGGTGTTAACAAAGCCAAACACTGCATTAAAACTTACATCGCTTGTTTTAAATTTTATTTTTCTTCCATTTTTTGCATTTTTTTTAGGAAAAATCTTTTTTCCAGATTCTCCATTCGATGCATTGGGGTTAATGTTAATAGCTCTTCTTCCAACAGGAAGTATGACTATTGCGTATACGGGAATGACAAAAGGAAGTCTTCCTGCTGCAATTAGAATCTCTATATTGAGTCTTATTTTAGCAGCATTTTTAACTCCACTGTATTTATATTTTTTAATGGGGGCAGTTGTAAGTATAGATTTTTTATTGGTAATGAAAAAAATTCTGATTATTATTTTTCTTCCATTAATTTTGGGGATTCTCATTCGATATTTTGTGGTGAAAAAAGTAGGTGAAGAAAATTATAAAGAACAATTTGGTAAAAAAATTGGAGTGTTTTCTGTTCTTGGAGTTTTAGGAATGGTATTTTCTGTAATGGCAATGAAAGCTCCTTTTATATTGGAGAATATAAAGCATACGCTGTATAATATTTTACCGATTTTTTTATTTTATTTCTTTGCGTTTGGGGTGAGTACGGTTGTAGGAAAAATATTTTTTACAAAAAAAGATGCATTAGCATTAGTTTTTGGAACATCTCTTCGCCATTTGGCAATTGCATTGGCAGTTGCGGTAACAGCATTTGGAGAAGATGGTTTATATGTCGCATTAATTATATCTCTTGCGTTTGTATTTCAGGTGAAAATAGGTGCAATTTATGCAAAGTTTTCTGATAGGATTTTTGAAAAATAACTTGCAGGAGTGTGTAATTTTTAGATATAGTATATGTATAAAAACTATATAAATTTATACTTGTAAATGTTTATTTCAATTTCATCATTGGCTATAAATTTTTTAAAGAAGAAGAAGAAACTGCATTGTAATAAATTGTAGATAATTTTTCAAAAATTTTAACTTAGTGTTTTAAACACTCTACTCTTTATTAAGAATTATTCTTATAAGTGGTAGGGTGTTTTTTATTTATTCTTTTCAAACTTTTTTTATGGGAGAAAAATCTGAACTTAATTTTGTAAATGTAGGGCTTGGAAATATGGGAAAAGCAGTGAAAGAAAATGCAATAAAGCGGGGGCATAAGTTTATTGCAAGTTTTGGAAAAAATGATGAAGTAAGAGTTTCAACATTTAAAAATTTAGAAAATATTGATATTATTTTTGAATGCACACTTCCAAAGGTTGCAGTAGATAATATTTTAAAAATTGTATCAGCAAAAAAAGATTGTGTCGTTATTACAACGGCGTGGCATAGCCGACTTGAAGAAGTAGAAAAAGCTGTAATAAAAAATAAAACACGACTTATTTATGCAAATAATTATTCGATTGGTGCGGCGTTATATGAAAAAATAATAGAATTTTCTGCTAAACTTTTTAATAAATTAGACGATTACGATGTATGGGGGCACGAAATTCATCATAGAAATAAAGCAGAATCTCCGTCTGGAACAGCAAAAAATTTAGAAAAAATTTTACTAAAAAATATAGACAGAAAAACTGAAGTTTTTGAAAATGCATTTATTGACCGAAAGCCCAAGCCAGAAGAATTACACTTTTCTTCAACTCGTGCAGGATATAATAATTTTGCACATACGGTTGCTTTTGATGCTGAGGCACAGGTTATTGAAATAAAGCATACTTCTAAAACTCGAGAGGCATTTTCTATTGATGCGGTGAAAGCGGCAGAATGGCTTAAAAACCAAAAGCCAGGAATATATACAATGGAAAACTTTTTAGCAGATATTATTAAATAATAAAATTATTATGAGTAACATAGATTTAACAGGAACTTTTACAGCAATTATTACACCTTTTACAAAAGACGGAAAAAATATTGATTATACCGCTTTTGAAAATTTGATTGAAGAGCAAATATCAGCAGGAATTGATGGAATTGTGGTTGCAGGAACAACAGGAGAAAGTCCAACTCTAACATGGGCAGAAAACGATGAACTTATTAAAAAAGCAGTTGAAATGGTACATAAAAGAATTTTGGTTATTGCAGGGACTGGTTCAAATTCTACAGCAGAAGCGGTAATTCATTCTGTAGAAGCGGAAAAAAATGGAGCAGATGCTCTTTTGGTCGTTACTCCGTATTATAATAAACCAACACAAAATGGAATTTATGATTATTTTATGCAAGTAAATAATGCCATAAATATTCCAATTATTGTTTATAATATTGCTGGACGATGTGGAGTAAATATTGAAACAAAAACTCTTTTACGAATGAGAGATACTTTGCAAAATATTAAAGCTGTAAAAGAAGCGAGTGGAAGTTTTGAGCAAGCACAGGAAGTGCGAAAAATGCTCGGAGAAGATTTTCCAATTTTATGCGGAGAAGAAAGTTTGACCTATAAACTTATAAAAGAAAGATGTGGAAATGGTGTTGTTTCTGTGATGGCAAATTCTCATCCTGCAGAAATTAAAAAATTGGTAGAATTGGGACGAGCAGGAAATTTTGAAGAAGGTGATGCTTTGCAAGCAGAATTATTAGAAAAAATGAATGCATGTTTTATAGAAACAAATCCAATTCCTATTAAAACATTACTGGCAAAAATGGGAAAATGCGAACTTTCGTTTCGGTCGCCGTTGGTAGAAATGGAAGAAAAAAATGAAAAAAAATTATTAAATACTTTTGGATTATAAAAAATATGAACTTACAAGAAAAATTTGAAACTGGAAATTATACCAATGAAAATGTGAAAGAATTAGTTGAAAAAGTTGATAGTGGAGAATTACGGGTAGCGGAGCAATTAGAAGAAAATGGAGAAAAAATTATTGGAAAATGGAAAGTGAATGAATGGGTAAAATCTGGATTATTGGCGAATTTTCCGCTGTGTGAAATGCAAGAAACAGAAGTTGTAGGAATTAAATTTAGGGATAAATGGCCATTGAAAGAAAATTTTGAAAATGTCCGAATTGTTCCTGGTGGAAATTCTGTACGAAAAGGAGCTTTTTTGGCAAAAGGAGTGGTGATGATGCCTCCTGCATATGTAAATTTAGGAGCATATATAGATGAAAATTCTATGATAGATTCACATGCACTTGTTGGGTCTTGCTCGCAAATTGGAAAAAATGTTCATTTGTCGGCAGCCGTACAAATTGGTGGAGTTTTAGAGCCTATAAATGCATCTCCTGTAATTATAGAAGATAATTGTTTTTTATCAGCAGGAGTAATTGTGGTAGAGGGAGTAATTGTTGAAACTGGTGCAGTGCTTGGGGCTGGAGTTGTTATTTCTGCATCTACAAAAATTATAGAAACAGATAAAAATGGAAAAATAATAAACGAGTATAGAGGACGAGTTCCTGCAAATGCGATAGTGATTCCAGGAGCAAGGCAAAGGGGTGAGGTTATGATTCAAACTCCTATACTTATTGGGTATAAAACAGATAAACATAATGAAAAATTAAGTGTAAATGATATGTTGCGAAATTTTTAGTACAAAATAATATATTTTATATAATAGTATATGATAAAAAAATCTATTACAGATTTACAATTTGATATTCGGAAAATTGCAGAATATGCGTCGCAAAAAGTGGGGTGTATTCGTGCGGATATTGGAGAGCCTCATTATTCTCCATCAAAAAAGTTTTCTGAGATTTTAAAAAATATTATTCCAGATGAAAAATTTGAATATGCTCCAACGTTTGGAGTTCCAAAGTTGATAGAAGCTGTAAAATTTTTTGAATATAAAAAATATGAGAACTTTAGATCTCCACAAATTTGTATAACGGCAGGTGCACAGGCTGGAATTTTTTCAGTGTGTAATGCGGTGTTGTCGAAAGGAGATGAAATTTTAGTGCATAAAGCGTATTATCCGCCGTATAAAAATATTGCGACTCTTTGTGATGCAAAATTAATTGATATTGATTTTTATGATATAGAATTATTAGAAAGTACTATTACAAAAAATACAAAAATGATAATTGTGAATTCTCCAAATAATCCAACAGGAGAAATTTTTTCTGAAGAAATTCTGAAAAAAATTGCACAATATGCACAGAAGCATAATTTACTGATTTTGTCAGATGATGTGTATGATAGATTACTTTTTTCTGAAAATACAAAAAATTCTCATATTTCAGAATTTGCACCAGAGCGAACAATCGCATGTAATTCTGTTTCAAAAAGTTTATGCCTAACCGGGGCAAGAATCGGTTGGATTTTAGGAGAAAAAAATCTTATATCAGAAATTGCAAAAGTTCATAGAAATATAAATTCATGTCCAAATTCAACATTTCAAAGTGCGATTGCAGATTTTTTACCAGAGTCAAAAGAGTTTTTAGATATGTTTTCAAAAGAACTGGAAATGCGAGCACAAAAAATTTCTACTGTTTTTATAAATTTAGGGTGGGAGTTTATTTTTCCAAAAGGAGGAATGTATATTTGGGTCAAAATCCCGTTTTGTTACAATGAAATGTCTGGAGAAGAATTTGTTTCTTTTTTAATTGATACAGTTGGGGTGAGTGGAATTCCGGGGGGTATGTTTGGAAAAGAAAATGATGAATATGTGCGGTTTTGTTTTGGAGCATTACGTGGAGAAGAAATTGAAGAGCTGAGAAAAAGAATGAGTAATCTGTAGAATAAATTTTTTTTTAAATACGTATGAATAATAAATTGTCTGAATCGAATAAATATATAAAAAAAATGTTAGAATTAGAGGAAATTCAAACTCCTGCATATTTTTATAATGAAGAAAGTATTAGAAAGCAAATTAATATTTTAAATACGAATACACCTGATAATTTTGAAATTTTTTATGCTATGAAAGGAAATTCAAATCCGTTTATTATAGAGTTTTTTAAAAATAATGGCTTCGGAACAGAAATTGCGTCTGGAGGAGAATTGTTTTTAGCAAAAAAAGTTGGATTTAAAGGAGACCAAATAATTTATACAGGTCCTTCAAAATCAAATGAAGAATTGAAAGAAGCGGTAAAATTTAAACTTAAAACTATTCATATAGAAAGTGTGAATGAAGCAATACGATTAAATAAAATATGCGAAGAGTTAGGAGTTGTTCAAAATATATTGGTACGAGTAAATGCAAATTTTGAAGTTCATACGACCTCAACACAACTTTCTGGGTGTGCGAGTCCATTTGGAATTACCGAAGAAGTTTTGTTGGAAGAATTACCAAAAATTTTTGAATTATCAAATATACATTTTCAAGGATTGCATGTGTATAACGCATCTGGAATTCTGGATTACAAACTTTTGTTACAAAATGTACAAAATGTTTTTGAAATGGTGAATAGAATTGAGTCTGAATTTCCAGATGAAAAATGTGAATATATAGATTTTGGTGGAGGACTTGGAATCGATTACGAACATCATTCAGAAAATAGTAAGAATTGTGATATTCCTGCATTTTACAATGGTTTAAAAGAAAAGGTGAAAAATTTTAATTTTGAAGATAGAAAATTAATTATGGAAATTTCTCGATTTTTAGTTGCAGAGTCTGGAACATATGTAACGCAAATTCGAGATATAAAGCATTCACGAGGAACAGATTTTTATATTTGTGACGGTGGAGTGAATCATTTTGCAACTACTATGCACTTTGACAGACCGCACCCAATTTCAGTTATTCATAAAAACTTATCAATAACAATTAATAATAAATATCCTATTAATATTACAGGTCCGCTGTGTACTGGGGTTGATGTTCTTGGAAAAAATGCACCAATTTCGCAGTCAGAAGTTGGAGATTTTATATGCGTAGAAAAGACAGGATGTTATGCGTTAAATGCTGGGTTGAATCATTTTCTTTCGCATAGAATGCCAATAGAAATTTTATTTAATAAAAATAATTGGAAAGTGGTGAGAAAAAGAGGGGAGAGAGAAGATTTGTTGTTAAATATTGATTATTAATTTTTTATGTAATTGTATTAACGTTTGCTAGAATTAGAGCGATAAATACAATTTTATATTTTAGAAATGGCTGGCTAAAATCATATAATCTACCGTATAAATTAGAGCAAGAAAATTTAAATTCTGATATTGATAAGGCACTAAAAGATTATGAATCGAAAGGTGGTGGAAAAGGTGGAAAAGGTGGAAACCGTCCAGATGCAAAATTATTACTGCGTGATAAAAATTTACATGATTATCCAATTCTTATTGAGTATAAAGGAAGTAAAGGAAAATTGTTTTGAAAGGGGTTGTAAAATATGTGGAGGGGAAAATCTAACCTCCAAAGCTACGATGAAAAACACTTACTCATAAGAAAATGAAAAATCTTGATAAAAAAAATTAAAAAAATGTGAAATAGGAACAACAAAAGGGCTTCAACTTAAAAGAATAGATCAGTCTTATTATTATGAAGAAAAATAATTAACAAAACTAAAAAATGAACATATTAGAAATTTTTACAACCATAGTTCAAATTGATTCAGAAAGTGGAAACGAAGAAAAAATAAGCGTATTTATTCAAAATTTTTTAGCACAGAGAAATATTGAATTTTCACAAGAAAAAGAATTTCAAATTATTGCAAAAATTCCTGCTAAAAATAAAAATATTTCAGAAATAAAAAAACTGATGTTTTGTGCGCATATGGATACGGTTTCACCTGGAAAAAATATTGAAATTATTATAGATAAAAATGGAAAAATAACATCGTCTGGAAATACAATTTTAGGGGCAGATAATAAGGCAAGTCTTGCAAATATGCTTTTATTGATTGATAAAATTTCGAAAAATGAAATTGAAAATCATCATCAGTTAGAATTTGTTTTTACAACAAAAGAAGAAATAGATGAGCCAGCTGTTTATAAATTAAATATAGAAAGCTTACAAAGCGAGCTTGGTTTTATTTTTGATAAAGCAAATGAGGAAAACATAAATACTGTGGTTTCTGTGGCAAGCTCTATTTCGGATTTTACGGTGGAGCTTAAGGGAAAAGGGGCTCATGCATCTACTCCAGAGCGTGCAATTAATGCGCTTGAAATGCTTATTAGTTTTGTTTCTGAGTTGAAATTGGGTAATTGTTACCCAAATTCAACATTAAATATTGGGGTTATAAATGGAGGAGAGGCGACAAATACGGTTCCGTCAGTAATTCATTTAGCGGGAGATTTTAGATCGGAATCGCCAGAATATATGAAAAAAATTGAAGAGGATTTACGAAGGGCTCAAATGAAAGTGTTATCTGCAAAAAAATTTAAAGATGCAAATATAGATATAAATATTATTATTTATTGTAAAGGGTACACTCATAATGTGAATTCGCCTGCATTTAAAAATTTAGAAAAAATCTATTCTCAGTTAGGATATGACGGAATTAAGGTGTTAAAAACACAGTCGGGGAGTGATGCAAGTTGCTTTATGAATCATCGGTTAAATGTTATAGAAACTTTTTGTTTAAATGATGGGTGTTTTGAGGTTCATACGGTGAAAGAGTGGACAACTATAGAAAATTTAGAAAAATTACAAGAAATAATGCAAAAAATAGTGAAATATTGGTAGGGGAAAAGTACAATAGAATTTTATATAAAATATGAACACAATAAATACGCGACTATTGCCAGTAGCACCCAAAACACTTTTAGAAATATCTGAAAATTTGGTACACCCGTATGGGTAACCGATGAAAAAACAATACAAAATAAATGTGCAGAAATGATTGATGCTTTTTCAAATATCAATATAAAAATATTTTACGCAATGAAGGCGAATTATAATCCGCATTATGTAAAAATTATAAAAGATGCTGGAATTTATGGAATAGATGCAGTTTCACCAAATGAAGTAAAAATGGCTCTTTCTTTGGGGTATACGCCAGAGCAAATTATTTTTACGCCAAGTAATCCAACAAATGAAGAAATAAAATTTGTGGGTGAACAAAGTATTTTACAAAATTTAGGAAGTTTATCTGAATTAGAACGATTTGGAAAAATGTTTAACGGTTCTGATGTTTCGGTGCGATTGAGTCCAAATATTGGAGTTGGAGAATTTGATAAAATTACTACGGGTCAAAATGAGAGTAAATTTGGAATTGTGCTTGATGATTTTGCAGAAGTTCAAAATATTTGTAAAAAATATAATCTGACACTTGTGGGAATTCATTGTCATTTAGGGTCGGGTTTTTATACAGCAACAGAATTTACTGAGGCGTTTGAATTACTTTTAGAAATTTCAAATAAATTTTCTGATATTAATTTTATTGATATGGGAGGTGGTTTTGGTGTGCAATATGAACCTGATAAAGAAGAAATTAATTTAAAATCGTTTGCAGATGCTTTAGAAGAAAAATTAAAAAATAGTGCAAATAAAAATTTAGAAATTAGAATAGAACCTGGAAAATTTTTGATTTCACAATCAACAGTTTTACTTACAAAAGTTACAACACGAAAAGCAAAAGAAATTATATTTCTGGGAACAGATTCAGGATTTCATCATTTAATTCGTCCTGCAATGTATGGTGCGTATCAGCATATTGTAAATATTTCAAAAATGGGTACTGATGCGGATTTTGAAAATGTGCAAGTAGCGGGAAATGTGTGTGAAACATGTGATATTTTTAATGTGAATATTGATATTCACAAAACCGATGAAGGTGATGTTTTAGCAATTTTGGTTGCTGGTGGATACGGCTCAACAATGAGTTCAAATTATAATTTACGAGAAAATGCGAGTGAGGTTTTGGTAAAAGAAAATGGAGAAATTGTGCTTACAAAAAAACGGCAGAGTTATGAGCAAATTGTAGAGAATTTTATTTATTAAATTATGAATGATCTAAGTCTTGATGAAAAATGGAAAAAAGGTCGATTTTTATATTTCAGATATTTTGAAGGAGTTTTTACTATTGGGTAAAAATAAAGACCTTCATCAAAGTTTAAGTATAAGGTCTGATATTGCGTTGCTTTTTGTATTTATTGAGGTTTTGTCTTCTTTCTGGAAGGTTTATGTGGGGGCGGGGATGATGTTGGAAAAAATGCTCAGAACAGAGAGTGAAAATATATCAAGGCTTTATCTTCATATTTAGACAACGGAAAGTTTTACTCTAAATATTTAATATCAAAATCATGAAAATTAATTTTATAAAAATGCACGGAGCCGGAAACGACTTTGTGTATAGA
>DQTD01000077.1 GCA_016839105.1 Candidatus Altimarinota bacterium | reverse complement strand
CAAACAATAAAATTACAAGAAAGTTTTATGGATTTAATTGAAGTATACGAAAAAGAAGAGCGTCACTGGGAAAAGTATATAAGATACACATTGTTTGCATTTTTTGCTTTATTTATAATTACTTTTTTTGCTTATTTAGATATTGCAATATCATGGAAATATTTATTAGATATAACTAATCAAATAAATATTTCATTATCTATTCCATTTCATTATTTCTCATTATCAGTCTCAATTACATTGTTTACGGTTTTATATTTTTTTATTTCTCAGTATATAAAAGCAAAAAATTTACGAATTGAAAATCAAAATAAGGTTGCTTTAATTTATGGGTATCAAGCATTACAAGCAGAAACAAATGCGAATGAAAAGTATCAGTATTTTTTACCAAATTTTTCAAATGTTATTTTTGCAAAAGCTATCCCATCAAAAAATGAAAAAAATCTGCCAATAGATGAACTTGTAAAGTTAGTTAAAGCAATTAAAAATTAAAACTATGAACAATAAATATATTCATGAGCGGGAAATTTGGCTGGTAGATTTAGAACCTACAAAAGGAGTTGAAATTAAAAAAGTACGACCGTGTTTAATAATGCGTAAATTTTCAAATAGCCATGTTATTGTTGCTCCGCTTACATCTCAAAAGAAAAAAAGTGAAATATTTTTTAATCTTAGCAATATATCATTTTTAAAAAAAGATAGTTGGGTTTGTGTTAATCAAATTCGTACTATTGATGGATCAAGGTGTATAAAAAGATCTGGTGTATTACCTTCTTATAAATTTAAAGAAATACAAAAAATATCAGGAGAAGTATTAAAACTTCTCCCTAAGGGGGCTATTGCCCAAGAAACAAAGAGAAACTCTTTGTCGGATCAAAACAATGATCCATCACTTATTCAAGAAGAATAAGCTTAGGGGACGAATGTCCAAGTAACGAATAGAAAAATCTATCCGAGATTCAAATGAATCTACTTCAATTATACTCTTACAAAATTTTCATGTCAAACACTCAAAACTTCCCATCGGTACAATCTGGAAAACGATTTTCAGAAATAGAAACAGAAATTTTAAAATATTGGAAAGAAAATAAAATTTTTGAAAAATCAGTAGAAAAAAATCCAGCTGATAACGAATTTGTTTTCTTCGATGGTCCTCCATTTGCAACAGGAATACCTCATTATGGACATATTTTAGCAGGAGCAATAAAAGATGCTATTCCTCGGTATAAAACCATGCAAGGGTTTCGAGTAAATCGAAAATTTGGGTGGGATTGTCACGGAGTACCTGTTGAATTTTTAATAGAAAAAGAACATAAAATTGGGGGAAAACCTGGAATAGAAAAAATGGGAACAGCCAAATTTAATGATTTATGCCAAAGTGCCGTAATGCGATGTGCTGGCGAATGGGAATCTACCGTTGAGAGAATGGGGCGATTTGTCGATTTTAAAAACGATTACAAAACAATGGACGCGGATTATATGGAATCTGTGTGGTCTGTATTTCGGGAATTGTGGGATAAAGGATTGATTTATGAAGGAGAAAAAGTAATTTCTTACTCGCCTCGTCTAGGTTCACCGTTATCAAATTTTGAAGCGAATCAGAATTATAAAATGATAAAAGATAAAACGCTGACGGTGAAATTTGAATTAGAAGACGAAGAGAATACATTTATTCTGGCATGGACAACTACACCTTGGACACTTCCTTCAAACCTTGCGACGTGTTTACATCCAAATTTAGAGTATTCATTTGTAAAAATTGCTAATGCCTCTGAAACTTATAATAAAAAAGGTACTCAGATTTTAATTGTCGCAACTTCTCTCGTAGAAAAAATATTTGAAAAAGATATAAAAAATAAAAATGCAGAAATTATAAAAACGGTAAAAGGGTCTGAATTAGTTGGGAAAAAATATAAACCATTATTTAATTTTTACAAAAATCATAAGAATGGGTTTCAAATTTTGGGAGATGATTTTGTAAGTGCTGATTCAGGAACAGGAATTGTGCATATGGCTCCAAATTTTGGGGAAGATGATGCGAATGTGTGTACGAAAAATGGGGTTCGATTTTTGGAACAACCAATTGATGAAAATGGATATTTTGATTTTTCTGAAATTGAAGTTGAGCAAGATGAAAATACAAAGAAATTACAGGGGAAATATTTTAGAGAAGATGAAGTTATTCCAGAAAGTATTGGAAAAGAAAATAATGCAAATGACATTGTTATTCAAATTTTAAAAGAACAAGGGAAAATATTTAAACAGGATCAATATGATCATGATTATCCTTTTTGCTGGCGAACAGACTGTGCATTAATGTACCGAGGAATCAAAACTTGGTTTGTTGATGTGCAGAAAATTAAGAAATTGATGATAGAAAAAAATCAGGAAATTAATTGGTCACCAGAGCATTTGAAAAACGGTCGATTTGGGAAAATTTTGGAAACCGCTCCAGATTGGGCAATTTCAAGAAACCGATATTGGGGAGCTCCAATTCCTGTTTGGAAATGTGAAAATGAAGATTGCGACCATACTGAAGTGGTTTCGACTCGTGCAGAGTTAGAACAAAAAACAGGAAAAAAAGCAGGAGAAGTTTCGGATATTCATAAACAATTTGTAGATGAATTAACATGGGATTGTGAAAAATGTGAAGATAAAATGGTGAGAATTCCAGAAGTTTTAGATTGCTGGTTTGAAAGTGGGGCAATGCCATATGCGAGTAGAGGAGTGCATTTTCAAAATGAAAATTCTGAAAAACCTGTACAAGCAGATTTTATCGCTGAAGGACTCGACCAAACTCGGGGGTGGTTTTATACGCTTCATGTTTTGGGGTGTGCGTTAACAGGAGAAAATATTTATAAAAATGTGATTACTAATGGAATTGTTTTAGCAGAAGATGGACAAAAAATGAGTAAATCAAAACAAAATTATCCT
>DQTD01000093.1 GCA_016839105.1 Candidatus Altimarinota bacterium | reverse complement strand
GATGACATTTTTCCTGTTTTGAGTTTTAAAATTCCGTGAGCTCTATGCATTGTTTTCTCTTTCCATTCAGGGTTTATAAGTCCTGCGACTTCTTTTACAATTGTGAAATATTCTTTTTGGTCTCCGCCAGTTATTGTTAATGAATAATCTGGATTATATTTCTCCCATTTTTTATAAAATAGTCCAATATCTTTTGCTTCGTATGTTGGCAAGCCTTCTGAATTTATAAATACTCGAGTGTGATACCCAAATTTTTCTCCTTCAAAAATAATTGCTTTTTCTGGTTGTGTAAAAATTTGTTTCCCCTTCTTTCCAGTATTTTCTTTTACAATACGTGCTCCATCTGTAAAAGTAGAACTTTCTAAAAAATAATGATCAAATTTTGAGCCTAATAATTTATAAATAGTTTCAAGATATTCAAGCGACCATTCACATCCCATTTTATAAATTTTTGTAAGTTCTGGATTCGATTTTGGATTATTTATAATTTCATAAATTTCTTTATTTATTTGTGTTATTTCTATTTTTGCACTATTTTCTTTGTTATCGATAGATTTTGCTGAAAAATTTTGTTCTCCAAAGACATAACATTTTCCTAAAAATTTTTGTTTTTCATAGGGAGTTTTTTTGAGTGGTAATTCTTCTCCAATATTTTGTATTCCCCATAGTGCTTTTGCGATATGCATTCCTACATCGCCTTGAAATGTTACATTTTTTACATTTGCACCAGCGAATTGTGCCAGTCTGTAAAAAGATTCTCCAATGACATTTGTCATAACATGTCCAATATGAATTTCTTTAAATAAATTTGGATCGGTGTGTTCTGCAATAAATGTTTTATTTTTTAATCGGTCTGTTTTTCCAATATTTTCACCTTTGTTTACAAATATTTGCAAGTTTTGAGCATAATAATCTTTCGAAATAAAAAAGTTTAAAAATCCCGGTCCTGCAATTTCTATTTTTTCTAGTGTCTTTCCTTTATTATTTATAATAATTTTTATTATATTGTTTGCTATTTCTCTTGGATTTTTTTGTAATTTTTTTGCGAGTTGCATTGCAATATTACAAGAAAAATCACCATTTTTTGCATCATTTGATGTTGAAATAATAATTTGTTTTTCTTGAAATTCAATATTTAATTCTGTAAGTGCATTTTGCAATAGTTGTGAAATTTCTTGTTTCATAGTTTTTTGTAGTTTTTTAATAATTTATCACTATAGTATAAAAAATTATAGATAAAAAAAAGGTTAATGCTTGTTTCTATTCTTCTGTGCTATATTGAGAATAGATATTTTGTTTAATAGCGAATTTAATAAATAAAAAATATTGAAGTATTTCTATGGATAGTTGTAATTATTTTAATTATGGCTTTGTTTTCGTTAGATTTTGCAAACAAAGAAGAAAAAAATGAAATTAAAAATCTTAAAGATGAGATTAAACAGAAAGACTTAGAATTAAGTTCTAAATCTCTTGAAAATTTAGAGTTTAAAAATGTTAAAAATAATCAGGATATACGAGCTCTTAAAATGGAAACAGAAATTGAAAGTATCGAAACTCAAAATCTTTTTGAATTAGAAATAAGTAAAAAAAGAAATACAGAAAAATCAAAAACATCTCCAAAATTTGATAAGCACCGTAAAAAATGTAAAAAATGTAAAAAATGTAAAAATAGTATATTATATTTGCTATTTTATATAAAAAATTAAGAATATATAAACACAAAAAAACCTATTCAATCTAATTGAATAGGTTTTTGCTTAAAATAAACGTGGTGGGTGATGAGAGATTCGAACTCCCGACCTCCTGGGTGTAAACCAGATGCTCTAGCCAACTGAGCTAATCACCCAAAGTATGTTTTTCTAAATATAAACTTTAAGCTGATAAATCTTACACAATTATACCATTTTGAGTCAATATGTTTTTTAAGTTTTTTTCAAAGGCTTCTTCTGAAAATTTTTCACTTTGAGTTTTAAATAATTCGTTATTTGAAATGATATTTTTATAATTTTTTTCTAATTTTTCTACAGCTTTTTGCAGGAATTCAGGTGTTTGTTCTTCAAATTTTATTCCTGTTTGTTCTTTTTCTGTGTCTAAAATAGTTTCTGTAACTCCACCTTTATTATAAAAAATTACTGGTTTTTCGCATGCATTTGCTTCAACAGGAGTAATTCCAAAATCTTCTAATCCTGGAAAAATAAATGCTTTACAGTTTTGCATATGCTGGGTAACAACGGAGTCTGGTTGTCGTCCTAAAAATATAATATTTTTGTTATTTTGACTTAATTTTTCAAGTTCTGTTTTTTGGCTTCCGTCTCCAATAATGATTAATTTTTTGTCTGGCATGTTTTGAAATGCTTGAACGGCAAGTTTTATATTTTTAAATGGTTCTATCATGCTCACAATACAATAAAAATTATTTTTTAAATTTGTATCAAAACTATTATTTTCTAATTTTTTATTAAATCTTTTTGTGTTTACGGGAGGGTATAAAACTATTGAATCTTTTCGCCAAAATTTTTCTATTCGTCGGGCTGTTGTTTTTGAGTTTGCACAAATTACGTCAGCTCGGTCTCGTGCACAATAATCCCAAATTCGTAAATTTTTTAATGTACTCCACAAAAAAGGAGTAAGAATTTTTTTCCAACTAGTTAGTTTTTCTTTTTGATACTGGTGCGTATAATCCCATGCATATCGCATTGGTGCGTGAATATATGATAAATGAAAAACATTTGTTGCGGTAATAATTCCATGAGCAAATGCACTAGAAGAAGAAATGACAAGGTCGTATTCGTCGAAATTAAAGCTTTCTATAGCCTGTGGAAATTGTGAAATTAAAAATTGTTTTGGAATTCCAAAATTTATATATTTTTGTAAAAAAGAAGTTTTTACTTTATGTTCAGGAAATATTTCCCCACATTCTTTTTCATTATATAAAAGTGTAAAAATATCAGCTTGAGGAAATATTTTGTAAATTTGCTCTACCACTCGCTCAGCTCCTCCCATTTTTGTGAGTAATTCTGCAACAATTGCAACTTTTAATTCTGATTGTTTTTCCATGTTATTTTTTTTAAAAGTTTTAAAACATATTATCCATAGGATTTGTTCTTGTTTTTGGTAGTGCAGGTTTTACATTATTTTTATGTTCTGTAATTGCTACTTCTGTTGTAAGAAGCATTGCTGAAACTGAAATAGCATTTTGCAACGCAGAACGTGTCACTTTTTTTGGGTCAATTATTCCAGATTCTACTAAGTCTTCAACAGATTCTGTCATGATATTAAAACCTATATTATCTAAATTATTATTCTTATCGTCTGCTCTATTATTTATATGATTATTAATTTTATTTATGATAATTTCTCCGTTTAGTCCTGCATTTTCTGCAATTTGTTTTATTGGTGCAAGAAGTGCAGTTTGCACAATTTTCATTCCGATAATTCCATCTGTGTGCATATTATTTTCTGTTTTGCAGTATTCAATAAATGTTGTCATTTTTTCTGAAATTTTCAATAAAGCAGTTCCTCCTCCTGCAATAATTCCTTCTTCTATGGCAGATTTTGTAGCAGAGAGAGCATCTTCTATTCGATATTTTTTTTCTTTTAATTCAATTTCGGTCGCTGCTCCTACTTGTAAAATAGCAACTCCGCCAGAAAGTTTTGCAATTCTTTGTTCAAAATTATCTTTTTCATAATCCGATTTTGTATTATTTAATTGTGTTTTAATAATTTCTATTCGTTGTTGAATTTTTTCAGAATTTCCAAAACCTCCAATTATTTTAGTATCATCTTTCGAAACAATAATTTTCCCTGATTTTCCTAAATTTTCAAGATTTGCACTTTCAAGTGTCATATTCAAATTTTCTGAAATAACGGTTGCACCAGTTATAATAGCAATATCTTCTAAAATTTCTTTTTGTTGGTCTCCAAAAGCTGGAGCTTTTACAATAACTGCATTAAATGTTCCACGAAGTTTATTTAACACAAGAGTTGTGAGTGCTTCGTCAGAAATATCTTTTGCGATAATACATAATTCTTTTTTATTTTGTTTCGACATTTCTTCTATAAGAGTAAGAATTTCTTGAATAGAATTTATTTTTTGGTCTGTAATTAATACAGCAGGCTGCTCCATAACACATTCAAGTCTATTTTGATCGGTTACCATATACGGAGATAGATATCCATTATCGAACTGCATTCCTTCTGTAATTTTTACCGAGACCCCAAATGTACGACCTTCTTCAACTGAAATTACTCCACTCTTTCCCACTTTTCCCATAATTTCTGCAATGGTTTGTCCAATTTCTTGATTTTGTGCTGAAAGTGTAGCGACTTGTGCTATTTCCTGTTCAGAGCTGATTTGTACTGCCATTTCTTCAAGTTCTTGTAAAGCAAATGCATGTGCGATTTCTATTCCATATTTTAATAAAACTGGATTTGCTCCTGTTGCAATATGCTTCATTCCTTCTTGAATTATGCTTCCTGCAAGTACAATAGCTGTTGTTGTTCCGTCTCCTGCAGTGTCGTTTGTTTTGGTGCTGGCTTCTTTTATTATTTGCACCGCAAGATTTTCGGTTCTATCTTCTAATACAACTTCTTTTGCGATGGTTACACCGTCATTTGTAATAATTGGTCCACCAAATGACTTTTCAAGTACGACATTTCTCCCTTTTGGACCAATTGTTACTTTTACCGCATTTGTTAATTTTTCTACTCCAGCTGCAAGTTTCTGTCGTGCGTCTTGGTTGTATTCTATATTTTTTATGATAGTCATATTATTATTTATTATATAAGTTTTGCTAAAATTTCTTTTTCGTTAATAATTAAAAAAGTTTTGTTGTCTAATACAAATTTTGCAGGAATAAATTCTTTAAAAAGTACAATTTCGTCAATTTTCATATTTTTTACGTCTGGTCCAATAGCTATTATTTTTCCATATTGTGGTTGATTTTGATTATTTGTTTTTTTTGAAATAATAAAACCTGTTTCTGTTATTTTTTCTGTTGTTTTATTTTCTTCTTTATGTGGAATTACTACAATATTTTGTGCAAGTGGTTCTATTTTTTGTATTGTGCTCATTTGTGAGTATTTAAAATGAAATATATAATTTATGATAAGTATATCAGAATTATATATTTAAATAGAGCTTGTTTTTTTTTATGAGTATTTAAAAAAAAGAAATTAAAATTTTAAAATATAAATAAAAATAAACACTATAATTAGTGTTTATAAATATATGTTTTTTGATATATTATTTGTATATTATTGAGATATGTAAGTAAAAATAAAATTCATGAGTAAAGAAGATGCAGAGATCTACATCGACGGTTTGGTTGTAAAAGCACAAAATGAAGATATTGATAGTTTTTCGTTATTGTATGATGAATTATTAGATCCCGTATATAAATTTTGTTTTTTTCGTGTTCCAACAAAAGAATTAGCAGAAGATATAACGAGTGATGTTTTTTTAACGGTATGGAATAAGCTTGATACCTATTCAAAATCATCTGGTATTAAATTTAAGTCGTGGGTATTTCGAATAGCACAAAATAAAATAATAGATTTTTTTAGAAAAAATAAAGATACATTAGAATTAAAAACAGATATTCTTATTGAAGATAAGGTTTCAAAACTCGCATTTAATAAAGTTGAAAATGATTTTTTAAAAGTTAGATTGCAAAAAGCTTTAAATTCTATTGCTTATACCCAAAGTCAATCATTGATATTAAAATATTTTTCTCAGTTAGAAAATAGTGAAATAGCAGAAATTATGGAAAAATCTGAAACGGCTGTACGAATTTTACAATCACGAGGGGTAAAAAATTTAAGAAAACAGCTTCCTAGTTTTGAAGATTATCTGTAGGAAAGAAGTATTTTTTATGGTATATTGCGTGCATATATGAAAATGTTTAAAATAATTCCAGATGGCGATGTCTCTATTGTTGATGTCTCAAAAAAAACTCTTGCGATAGAGTTTGATATGCATACTCGAGATTTGCGACCAATTTTTTTGCCAAGGCGTCAGTTATATACGGTTTCTATTCGGGGAGATGGGCTTATTGTGAATTTAGGAAAAATAAAGTTATGTATAGGGACAAAAAGTGCATATTTTGTTTTGCAAGATGATGAAAAGCGAGATTTGGCTTTTTCGACACATTTGTGGCTAAAGTTGCAAAATAAAAAATTAGAAGATAAGCATATTCCTTTTGAATTTATGATTCTGGAGGCTGCATTTGAATTTGTGCTTGCAAAAACACAAAAACATTTTGCATCATTTGAATCTCGTCTTGCGAAAATACTTGCTCATGTTTCAGATGCTCCAACTCAGGAAAATTTTGAAAAATTATTATTGGTAAAAAAAGAAATTCTGTCTTTGGAAAAAGTTATTCAAGAGTTGCAAGATACTCTTACTGATTTATTAAATGATGATGAAGCTATTGATGAATTAGTTCTTGTAAATAAAGATTTTGAAGATGATGATTTAGAATCAATTTTGGAAAATATTTTAGAACAAGTTCTTGAAATTTCTCATGATATTCATAAAGAAAAAGAAAGTATTGATGATACTCAGGAAATTGTAACACTAAAAATGGCAACAATTCGAAATTCTGTTATTCAGGTAGATTTACTGGTGAGTGTAGCTATGTTTATTTTGTCTTTTGGTACTTTAATTGCAGGGTTTATGGGAATGAACTTACAAAATTCTTTTGAAAATTCTTTTGTAGCATTTTGGTTTGTTATATTTGCAGTGTTTATTTTGTCGCTTATACTTGGTTTATTATTTTGGAAATTTTTAAAAGAAAAATATATTTTATAAGAGATAGTAAAATTGATAAAAAAACGTTTTATAGATGGGTTTATTGGAAGCGATACAAAAAAAATAATAGCACATGTTAAAGAGGAAAATTCTACAAAGTTGGGAAGACTTCCTGCTTTTAATGGAAGGAATCATTATAATATTTTTAGGTATTTGAATGAACGATATGGTGAGAAAGGTGTTCGAAAAGTAAAGTCTGAAAAAGTGGCAGAAAGTGTAAACGAAGATGCAAGGTTTGTAAAACTAATTAATGACGTGAAAACAAAATTTAATATTGATGTAACTATTTGAAAAAATTTAAAACTTGGAATATAAACAGTTACATGTCAAAATAGAAATATGAAAAAACTATTTTTTAATATTTGATTTCCTATGGATAAACTTATGCGATTTTTGATTATATTTCTGGGGACATATCTGATTTTACTTTTTGTGTTTCCGCAAGATGAACAAAAGAGTG
>DQTD01000038.1 GCA_016839105.1 Candidatus Altimarinota bacterium | reverse complement strand
TCCATTTGCAGACTCTTTATCTGCAATAATTTGCAACCCTTGATCATACACATCACCCCTCAAATTATAAGGCAAAGCTTCAGTATTTCTTCCAATATCCTTTTTAGCAGAACTATACGCTTTATCGAAACCTTCATCACCCAACTCTTCTTTTCCTCCAAACCACCTCTTCACAGAATCAATAACAAACCTAAGTCCTGGAATAAAATCTACAATTTTTGCAGCCTGCGAAGAAGCAAGCACTAAAAAAGATTTCTTCATAACACCAATTTTATCAAAAAACCCTAACTCTTTTTCACTTGTTACAGCCGACCCTATATCAGCAACCGCTTTTGCGTTTTCGCTAGAAAGTCCTATTTTCCCCAAAATCGTGGCAAGAATTGGATTTTCAACACCATCTTCAACTTCAACTTTTTTTTGCACATTAGCACTAGGAGCTTTCTGTTGTAATTTTGCCAAATCCTCCCTCGCTTTCGCTAATTTCTCCAACGTCCTAATTTCTTTTTTCTTTTCAGCAATAGACTTTGCAACAGACTGATTACCTATCTCTTCTCTGCTTGTTTCATTATTTTCACTCACAAGTTATTTTTAAAAATTACCCTACAATTACACCCATTATACCAAATACACAAAAAAAAACTACTAATTTTACTCAGTAGTTTTTTTCTTTCAAAAGCAATAAAAAATTATTTTTTTAATAAATCTCGAATTTCCGTAAGTAATACAACATCTGCAGTTGGAGCAGGGTCTTTTTTAACCTCTACTTCTTTTTTCTTTTGCATTGCTTCTAAAAGCTTTACAACAAAGAAAATAACAGTTCCCACAATAGCAAAATCTATAATAGTTTGAATAAATGCACCATATTTAATTGAAACTACTGCGATATCTCCTGTTTTTTCAACAAGAATATAGGCTAAGTCAGAAAAATCAACTCCTCCAAGCAACACTCCAATTGGTGGCATAATTACATCTTTTACAAAAGAAGTAACAACCTTACCAAACGCAGCACCAATAATAACCGCAACCGCCAAATCTACAACATTTCCTTTAATCAGAAATTTTTTTAAATCGTTCAACATAAAAAATAAAAACAAAACAACAAAAATACTTATATATTTTATGTAAAAAACCGGCACAAACACAAGTGCAAAACACTCAAAATCATATAAATAATGATAGAATTAATATAATAAAAATATTCAGAAACAAAACTTACAATACCCAAAAATGAAACTTACCCCATTTTACACAGGATTACTCAGCTTTTTAATAGGAACCTTCATTGCCGATTTTATTCGTGAACAATACATAATACTGTTTATATTTTTAGCATTTCCAATTTTTTATTTTATTAAAAAACCTGCAAAATATTTAATTTCTAGCATTATAGGATTTTTATGCGGAAGTATTTTTTTATTTTTATCAATTCCAAATCTTGGAAATTTACAACTTGTACAAGCGACAAATAACACCAATACCCAAGAGATTTCTGGATACATACAAACCTTTCCAAAAATAAAAAATGACAAAATAAGCTTTGAAGTGAATGTAAAAAACGAAACCCTACTGGTAAGCAAGTTTTTTAAATACTCAAAAAATCAAGAAATTAAAAACCTGCAATACGGAGATTTTATAATTCTTTCTGGAAAAATTGAAGAACCAAGCAATTCAGAAAATTCAAATTTTGACTATAAACGATTTTTAGCAAAAGACAGTATCTTTACAATAATGAATAATCCACAAATAAAAATTGATAAAAATACAGAAGAAACAAATACTCTTATAAAATTTTGGCGAGAAGTATTTTCATATAGAAGAGCATTTGAATATAATATTCAACAAAAACTTCCATATCCAGAAAACGAATACGCACTCGGAATTACACTTGGCGACGAAAGCGGAATTCCAAAACATATAATTCAAGATTTTAACGATACTGGATTACGACATTTATTAGCCCTTTCTGGAATGAATATAACTATTATTATTTTATTTTTATCATCACTCTTCTTTTTTCTTCCCACACCCATAAGAATCATTGCAATTACGTGCAGTATTCTTATTTTTGTGGTTTTAACAGGTGCAAGCTCTTCTGTTGTAAGGGCAGGAGTAATGGGAGTTGTAGGAATTATAGCATTGCATTCAGGGCGAAAACTCGAACCATTACCAATATTAATCCTTGCTCTTTCTGGAATAACACTCTGGAACCCTTTTTTACTCTATTCAGATATTTCTCTTCAATTTTCAGTTCTTGCAGTATTAGGACTCTTATATATAGAGCCCCTTTTTCACAAAAAGAAACTGAACAATTCTACAAAAATAAATTTTATTACAACATTAAAAACGGTATTAACCGCAACTATTTCTGCTCAAATTGCCGTTCTCCCTCTCATGATTATATTTTTTGAACAAGTTTCTCTCATTTCCCCCCTCACAAATGTCTTAATTGTTCCCATTTCTACCCTTGCAATGATTTTAAGCTTTGGAATTATTATCCCATTTTTTGGCTGGATTTTTATGATTTTTGCATATGGACTTCTTCATATTACAATTGAAATTGCGGAACTTTTTGCAAAAATTCCATATGCAACCGTTAACACAGAAAATCTATTTTCTTTTATCTCAAAAAATCCGGAATATATATATTCAATACAAAATATTTTTATTATTACATATTACACCGTGCTCATTGTAATTGTAATATTTTTACACAAACAAAAACACACAAGCCCGCAGAGCTAATGTATTTTTTTGTAACAACAGATAGAAACAAAAATTAAATCTTTGTAATTAAAACTTTTGTAAATGGTTGTCGATGTCCTCGAACTTTCATCATACGTTTTTTAGCTTTTCGATGAACAACTCGAATTTTATCTGCTCGACCTTGCTCAACAATATTTCCTTCAACCAAAGCTCCTTTAATAAAAGGCTCTCCAATTACTGTATTTTCCCCATCTGTAGTTAATACAACAAACGAAAAAGTAACTTTTCCTTCTTCTTGATCAATTTTTTCTAATGAAACAGTTTCTCCTACTGCAACTTTGTATTGTTTTCCTCCGTTTTGAATAATTGCGAATGCCATCTGTATCTATAATAAAAAATAACTTTTTTCGAATGTTTTTAAAGCTTGTCTATTTTTACTTTTTTTATGGCAAAAGTCAAACAATTTTACAGCAAAAGAAGTATAAAGATAAAAAACCCTAAAAAATCTATTGAAAAAGTGTTTAAAAAACCTGTATACTTTCTTGGCTAAAATAAATTTAGCATGAAAAACATATGGAGAGATGGCAGAGTGGTCGAATGCGATGGTCTTGAAAACCATTGTGGGGGAGACTTCACCTAGGGTTCGAATCCCTATCTCTCCGCCAGTTTTTCAATTACATTACTCCTATAGACGAGTAGCTCAGTTGGTAGAGCACCGGTCTCCAAAACCGGGTGTCGCAGGTTCAAGTCCTGTCTCGTCTGCCAGAG
>DQTD01000006.1 GCA_016839105.1 Candidatus Altimarinota bacterium | reverse complement strand
TTTAAAAAAAACATGTGTATTTGTGTTTTATATATGTATTTAATTATAATTTTTGAAAATATTTGTTTCAAAAATTCAGATAATAGTACTAAGAATTCTGCTATTTGACAAGACTAATTTATGTATTGTTCTGTAAAAAAATTGTAAAATAATAATAATTGCGAAATCTCACTTCTTCATATAGTATATTTTTATACAAAAAACTATATTTACACTATATATCTATGTCTACAAAATCTGTACTTACAGGATTGCAACCATCTGGAGCGTTACATTTAGGAAATTATTTTGGATCAATTGTTCCAAACTTGGAACTTGCAGAAAAACATGACAAATCTATTATTTTTATTGCAGATTTACATGCATTAAATTCTATTCAAGATAAAAAATTATTACAAGAATATGTATTAGATTTAGCAACTTCGCTTTTAGCCTGTGGTTTACATCCAGATAAAATTTTAATGTTTAAACAAAGTGATGTTTCCGCTCACTCAGAATTAAGCTGGATTTTATCGACACTCACACCAATGGGATTACTCGAACGTTCGCATGCGTATAAAGATAAAAAAGCAAAAGGACAAGACGCAACCGCTGGATTATTTGGATACCCTATTTTGATGGCAGCCGATATTTTATTATATTCACCAGATTTTGTACCTGTTGGAAAAGACCAAAAACAACATGTCGAAATTACACGAGACCTTGCAAATAAATTTAATCATATTTACGGAGGAACTGTTTTGCGGTCGCCCGAACCAGTAATTTCTGAAGAAGTAGGAGTTGTACCAGGAATTGACGGAGAAAAAATGAGCAAAAGTTATAACAATACTATTCCTCTTTTTGGAACACCAAAAGAAATAAAAAAACGAGTAATGCAAATTGTTACCGATTCAAAAGGAGTAGAAGAAAAAAAAGACCCTGAAACATGTAATATTTTTGCATTGGCAAAACTGTATTTATCAGAAAGCGAATTAGCTGATTTAGCAAAAAAATATGAAACGGGAACAATTGGATATGGCGACGCAAAAAAACTTTTATTTTCTGCGATAGAAAAATATATGACTCCAATGTGGACAAAATACAACGAACTCAAACAAAACCCAGAATATGTTTTAGAAGTACTAGAAAAAGCCAGCAAAACTGCAAACATAATTGCAAATAGACAATTAGAAAAAGTAAAAAAACGAGTAGGACTTATCTAATAAAAAATTTTATATGACAATAAAACTATTACCGCAATCGTTGCAAAATCAAATTGCAGCAGGAGAAGTTGTAGAACGACCAGCGAGTATTGTAAAAGAATTGGTTGAAAATAGTATTGATGCAAAAGCCGAAAATATTCGAATAGAAATTGAAGAAGGAGGAATAAAAAAAATACGAATTATTGACGACGGAAAAGGAATGAACGAAACCGATGCACGAAATTGTTTTACTCGATACGCCACTTCTAAAATATCAACAGTAGACGATTTATTTGCACTTTCTTCGTTTGGATTTCGTGGAGAAGCACTTGCATCAATCGCATCTGTTTCTCTCATGACTTTACGAACAAAAGAAAAAACAGAAAATAAACAAAATATTGGAATAGAAATTGTATATACAATACATAACAATAATTCTGCCGAAAATTTAGAAGTAGTACCTTGTAACATGCAATCGGGAACAGAAATTTTAATAGAAAATGTGTTTTGGAATGTTCCTGCACGAAAAAAATTTTTAAAATCAGAAACAACCGAAGCACGAGAAATTGTTAAAATTATAGAAAAATTTGCAATGTCTACACCAAATGTATCTTTCTCTTTAAAAGTAAATGGAATAGAAAAAATATCGGTTCAAAAAAGCACACTCGCAAACCGTGCCAAAGATATTATAGGAAAAGATATCACCCAACATTTTTTACCACTGGTATACCAAGGCGTAGATATTCAAATTTCTGGATTTACTACGCATTATAATTATTCTCGGTCAAACAGAACTCGACAATATATTTTTGTAAATAACAGAATTATCGCATCTGATTCCCTTATTTCTTCTGCCATTGCACAAGCCTACGAAACACTTTTACCACGAGGAAAATTTCCATCGTTTGTGTTACATATCACAATTCGCCCAGATGAAGTTGATGTAAATGTTCACCCACGAAAAACACAAGTAAAATTCATAAATTCTTCAAATGTTTTTAAAGCGGTAAAACAAGCTTTTTCTACTACTTTAGAAAATACACACGCTACGCAAAACACAATACAACATTCAGATTTTTCTGAATTTACCCCAACTCTTTCAAAACAACAACAACAAATTTCAACTCGATTTTCTGTTCCAACTCTTTCTCGAAATACCTCTCACTCTTCAAATTATTCACAATCCCCGCCTCCAGCATTTCCACATATTCCGTCTATTCAAACCAGCTTTATAGAACACCACGAAGAAATTACACAAGATTGGAAAATTATTGGACAAGTACGAAAAAGCTTTATTATTGTAGAAGAAAAAACTGGAATGCGAATTGTCGACCAACATGCCGCTCATGAACGAGTAAGACTTGAAGCATTAACAGAAAAAATGAATGCAAAATCTATTGTATCGCAACCACTTTTAACACCATGTGTTTTTTCACTGAGTGTTTCAGACAAAGAAACTTTATTAGAGCAAACGGAATATTTACAAAAAATAGGATTTGAAATTGAAGATTTTGGAAATAGTGAAGTAACAATTAGTGCAGTTCCTGCAGGAAGTGAACATATTGATATTGCCAAACTTTTTCAAGAAGTTTTAGATAATTGTGATTTTTTTGAACCAGGATTTTCAAGCATAACAGATTCATTTGCAAAAAAGGTACTTTCATATGCTGCATGCCGAGGTGCTAAAATGTTTGGAGATGAAATGTCTCATATTGAAATGGAAGCCTTAATTCAAGATTGGAAACACTGTAAAATGCAACATAGTTGTGCACATGGTCGCCCAGTTTCTATATTTCACCCGTTTACCGAAATGGAAAAAAAATGTGGACGGTGTTAAAAATTATATAAATATATATAGACATTATTGGTCTGGTTTTATACTCTAATAGACCTGTAATATTTCTACTTTTGTAGATAACGGTGTGGTTATACCTATTGCATATCTGTCTCTAATAGACCTATAATATTTATAAAAAACTGTTTTTTTTTGAAACTTCTGAAGGAGAATACAAAGTAAAAAGAAGACTAGAAATAAAATATTCTTGGGTGAAGCAATATGCAAAAATATCTTAATTCTTTAAGAAAAGATGGGTTGATGAAAGAACACACCATTCAACAAATAAATAATTTACGAGATGCTATCACGGCAAATATGGTAAGGATTATTTCATTTTTACATGAAAAATATCCTGCTATTATTAATCTTGAAAATTTCAAAAAAAAGGACTTGTTCCTCCTAACTTAAAACAAACTATATTTTTAAGAGAAGATTCAACAAAACCTCTTAATCACTTTGGAATTATTCATTTTATTCCAACAGAAAAAACAAGTAGTACTTGCCCGTATTGCAGGGAAAGTACCCTGATGAAGCAACGAAAAAATGATAAGTTTAATGGCGAGCATTTTTATAAATGTCATACCAATAAAAATTGTGGATTTAGCACTAAGGACAATAAAAAAAATCCACTAGAGCAAATTGATAATTCTGATAGTGTCGCAAGTTATAATACTGCACAGCCAGAAAGAGAAAGTAAAAAAGAAAAATCTTCTAGAGCGAAACCTTCGAATAGAAGGAAGAAATAAAATTATTATAAAAAAAGAGAAGATTAAAAATCTTCTCTTTAAATATTTATTACCTCTTTAAAAGAAAAAAGTCTTGAAAAGAGTCGTGCCAAATGGCAATTTACAAAGTAAGTATATATTGATATATTTATTTTGTAAACATATTTTAAACAAAATTATGAACGAGAAAGAACGAGAAGAGTTATTTGATAACTGGAATGGTCTGAAACAAGAGCTTCATAAAGAAATTTGGAAGAAAATTGTTAGGAATTCCCCTGACTTCTCAAAAAAAAGAATATGATAATCCTCATTTTTTTCATCTTAATAATGGAGGAGAAAAAGAAAAATCTGCATCATAATTAGAGCAAAAAAACTGATAAATATATAAATAATCACGGTGCAAACAAAACTATTTTTGGCTACACTTTAGATACAATCAGCCCACTCACCTTTTCCCCATGACTCAATCACCTCTCGTTTCTATTATTATGGGATCTGCTTCAGATTTACACATAATGAATCAAGCAAAAGAATTTTTAAACGCAATGGATATTCCATGCGAAATGACAGTGGTTTCTGCACACAGAACACCAGAACGGATGTTTACATTTGCACGAACTGCAAAACAACGAGGAATTAAAACAATTATTGCAGGAGCCGGTGGAGCCGCACATTTACCAGGAATGGTTGCATCGCTCACAACGCTTCCTGTTATTGGAGTTCCAGTGAATTCTTCAAATTCAATTGAAGGAATAGACTCTTTGCTTTCAATGGTTCAAATGCCAAACGGAATTCCTGTAGCAACGGTTGCCATTGGAGCTGGAAAAAATGCTGGAATTTTAGCAGCACGAATTTTAGCAACTTCAAACGAAGATTTATCTCTTCAATTAGAAGAATATGAAAAAATGCTTGCAGAAAAAGTTACAAAACAAATAAATAATCCAGAATATAATTTTTCGAGCAGTTTCGATACATAAAATAATTAATAAAAAATTACCGTTAAAAAAATATTTTTCCATTCTCTTACCGATAATAAACGGTATTCTACTCTAATAGACCTATAATATTTCGATTAAAAATAAATTGGGCGACCACAAGGGTACGTCCCTACTTTGTATTCAAATTTATTAGTTCATGATTATAAATCATGCTAAAATAATAATACTAAAATTTTTACTTATTATTTTTTATATTCATTGTGAATTATCCTAAAATTGCTGTGTTAACTTTTCCAGGAAACAACTGTGAAGCCGAAACTGTACGAGCATTAAAAAATCAAGGGTTTCAATCTGAAGTATTTTTATGGAATAGAGAACCAAACGAACTTGAAACATTTGACGGAGTAGTTATTCCTGGTGGATTCTCGTTTGAAGATAGAGGACGAAGTGGAATTGTTTCGAGCCAAGAACCTATCTTTCAAACATTACAAAAAATGGCAAATACAAATACTCCTATTTTAGGAATTTGTAACGGTGCACAAATGCTTATAGAAAGTGGTTTAATATTATCTGATAACAATAATATTCCTGCAATTGCATTGCTTGATAATAAACGAACAAACGAACAAGGAGAAATTATTGGAACAGGATTTTATCATTCATATAGAACATTAAAATCTGTAAATAAAAAAACTCCGTTTTCAAATTTTTCAGAAAATATTCATATTCCAATCGCTCATGGCGAAGGTCGATTTACACTTACACCAGAAATGGAAAAAGAAGTTATTGCAAAAAACTTAATAGTATTTACATATATAAATAACCCAAATGGAAGTTTTCAAAATGCAGCAGCAATTTGTAACCCAAAAGGAAATGTTGTTGCAATGATGCCCCACCCAGAAAGAAACACAAATGGAGACCCCGTTTTTGCGTCATTATGGAATTATTTTCAAGATGCAGAAAACTTTGAATTAAATAATCAAACAGTTTCTGTTCCAAATTTTGCAAATATAGAATCAGAAAAACTTAATTCACAAGAAATAATTGTACTCGTTCGATTAAAAATATCGGACAAAACAGAAAAAACGTTTGAAAATGTGTTAGGCTTAAAAGATGAATTGCTACGACGAGAAAAATGGGGATTTATACTAAAAAATGCAGAAAAAAAATCTACCGCAGAAAAAATTACAGAAATTGCAAAAATAATTATTTCTGGAGAATTGGTAAACCTAAATAAACAATGGGTTGTAATGAAAATTGATGGCGAATGGTATGATTGGAATGAAGAATCTAAATTTGAAAAAAACAAGAGTCGATTCAACGAAAACGATTGTTTTATAGTAGAAGCGAAAGAAGATTTTAAAGGACAAGAAAAACAAGAACACCTCTCGCATGTTTTACCAGAATGTCCTATTCAAAACATAACATTTGGTATTTACTGGGAAGTTCCAGCAAATAAAAAAGAAGAATATATAAATCATTCTCTTTTTTCGAGTCGAGTTGGAAATATAATTAAAATATTCTAAACCCCATATTTTATGTATGATCAAAATACATTTTTACATCGGGCAGATGCTGCAGAATATATTGGAGTTTCTACACGAACTATTGATAGATATATTGCAAAAGGAAAACTTTCTGTAACACGAGAGCATGGAAATGTGTTGCTTTTAAAAGAAGAACTCGATGTTATAAAAGAAAATAAAAACTCTTCTGCGGCTCAAGTTATAGGAAAACAAAAAAGTGCAAAACAAACAATCTCACAAGAAAATACCACCGATTTATCTCTGAATAATCAATTCGCACAAGAAATACATAAATATAAAGTTTTATACGATGATGTAAAACAAGAATTAGAAAAAAAAGACGACCTTTTACGACAGATGCACTATCAACTTGGCGTGCTTGAAACAGAAGGAAAATCAAAAATCCCAATGTTAGACGCACAAACCGAACGCCAAGAATTAGAAAAAAATATTTCAAATCTTGAAGTAGAAAAAAATTTATTACTCGACGATTTAAAAACTGCACGAAGCGGACGAAGTATATTTTTTATTGTTTCAATTGTTCTTCTCGCACTTCTGTTTATATTTTTCTTAATTATGGGAAATCTCGCATAACGACTATATATACACTCTTTACAAAATATTAATTTAAAAACACATGAAAACTCTTATTTTTACTGCTCAACCCAGTTCAAAAGGATTCGTTCACACTCTTGCGTCTCAATATAATGGAACAAAAAATAACACCGAAATTCAATCTGAAATCATAAATTTATACGACGAAGAATACCACATTCCATTTTTACAATTTGAAAATATTCGAGAAATCGAAGCTTCAGAAACAGTAACAAAACTGCAAGATAAAATTGCAGATGCAGATGAATTAGTATTTATTTTTCCGCTATGGTGGGGAAGCATGCCCGCTATTTTAAAAAATTTTTTCGATAATGTTTTTGGAGCAGGATTCGCTTTTACATATGAAAACGGACGACCTAAGGGGTTATTAACAGGAAAAACTGCGAAAATCATTACAACATACGATTCTCCAAGTTGGCGATATTGGTTCACACCATTTCCTATTAAAAAACTAATAAAAACAAATATTCTTAAATTTTGTGGAATGAAAACAACCGATTTTTTAGACTTTAAATCTATAGGAAAAGCAACAACACAAGATAAAAATAAAATTTTAGAAACCATTACAAAATTAGCACTAAAATAAATTTTGTTATAAAAAAATCATGCGAAAAAAAATTTGTATATTTGGACATTACGGAGTTCCAAACTGGGGAGATGAAGCCATTTTATCTGGAATCTTATCTCAAATTGATATTTCCAAATTTTCAATTACCGTTATTTCAAACGATACAGAATTTATAAAAAAGCAACATAATATAAAAAGTGTATCCCCTCCTCCATTTGGAGTCAGAAGCTTTTTTAGTTTTAACTGGATACAAACACTCAAAGCAATAAAAGAAGCAGATTATATTATTATTGGAGGTGGTGGACTATGGCAACCTCGACCATTAAAAGCAATAAAACTGTGGAATTTTTATTTGCAAACTTGCTTATTTTTTAAAAAATCGAATGCAAAAATCTTCAGTTTAGGAACTTCTTTTTCTGTGTTTTCTGAACAATCTGCAGAATATAATACCCATGAATATAAAAAACTTATAAAAAAAACTGCACAGCTTTTACAAAAAATTAAATTTTTTACGGTAAGAGATAAACAATCAAAAACTGTTTTAACAGATATATACAATATTCATGAAGCAAAAATAAGCATAACAACCGATGCTGCATTTTTTTTAGAACCAGAAAAAACAAATATTACAAAAGAAAAAATTGTACTATTCGCAATGCGAGAAGGAGATATAACGTTTGAACAAGAAAAAATTATTATTACAGCCCTCAAAAAACAATTTAAAAAATACACATTTAAATTTTTAGTGATGCAATCTCATCAATCTCACGATGAAAAATTTGTAGAACGGCACAAAAAATTATTTAAAAAAATTACAATAATTTATCCAAAATCAACAAAAGCACTACTCGCTGAAATTTCTTCTGCAACATTTGTTTGCTCTTCTCGTTTACATGCAAATATTTTAGCTTCAATTTGTAACACAAATTTTTTAGCTATTTCATGCAGAGACAAAGTTAAAAATTTCTTTTCAGAAATTTTATATGAAAATATTTTAGAATCAAAAAATATTAAAAATAACAAAAAATATATTACCGACATACATATAAAAATTTCTAATATTACCAAAAATAATAATAAAAATTTTAATTCGTGCAATACTAAATTTTTAGAAATACAAAAAAAGAAATTACAAAACTTT
>DQTD01000030.1 GCA_016839105.1 Candidatus Altimarinota bacterium | reverse complement strand
AAACAAACCGATTTATTAAGAGGAAGAGAAAAATTCAATGGACCTAAATCCCATTTTTCTCCTCCTAAAATATACCCTCGTATTACATTTTTAAATTCTATCATTTATATTCGAAAATTTTTTTTAATCTTGAGCTTCAAAAATAGCAGGAATTAAAACTTTATAAAAATCATCTAAAATATTATTTTTACCATCTTTTGTAAAAGTTATAACCCAGCACTTTCCTGCAAAAAATGTAACATACTTCACCTCATTTAGCGTAGTAGATTCTATAAAAAATGTATTTGAAGTTGTAGACGGCTGAAAAATAAATTCATTATGATATTTATCAAACAATTCTCCCGATGCATAAATTTGATATTTTGCCTTTGCTATAATCTCATTTGTTTCTAATATCTTAATATCAACTGTAATTTCTTCTACTAAACCTGTTTTTTCATCTATCGTATTCCAATTTTTATTTTCAAATATATACCCTTGTGGATACACCACTTGAACGGGAGTTTTTGTAAACAAAAGATAATTTTCAGAATTTTTTACAGCTACACCTGATGCAACAGTGGCCGTTGGCTTATAACTTGTAATATCAATTTTTGATTTAAATTTTCGAGAAAAAACCAAATCTTCATCTATATATAGCTCTTTTTGAATAGCTATTTTCCAATTTTTTTCTGCATCGTTTTCATATTTCAATTCTTTAATCTCTTTAATTTCTTTAATTTCTTTAATTTCTTTAGAAGGATTTTCAACATTTTTTGTTCGATTCACTTCAATACTCGAAGTATTATTAAGTAATAAATCAACCACAGAATCTCTTTCTATTTCGTGTGCAGAAGGAACAATTAAGACATCTTTTTCATTTTTTGCAAATGGCAAAGATGTTGGTAAAGAAAAAAAATTCCGCACATCGTTTCGTATTTCAAAATGATTTTCTTTAAAATCATTATCTGAAAAATCTGTAAAAATACAAAACCATACAAGCAACACACCCAACAACACAATTACACTTTTAAAGAGAAAAGACCAAAAACTTGAAAGCCCCGAAAACAACCAAAACACAAAATCTTTAATAAGAGAAAATAAATATATTGCAGTAATAATCATCACTATCTTTTGCCAAAACGAAGGTAAATCACTCCAAAAATATTCATAAAAACCTAAAAAAAGAATTCCTATAAATACATATGTAACGGTTTTTCTAATATTAAATGCAGAAAAAAGCATATATAAAATAAATAAAATAAAAAACAAAGAAATTACACTATTCAAAATTTCTTAGATTTAATTATCTAATAAATTAATATTTTTGTCAAGTTCTTCTACACTAATCCATAACGTTTAATAAAACCTCCTCTCGTACAGTAGAAATAGACTGCAAAATTCATACTCATATAATAAATAAAAAACAATAAATAGACACATTTAAAAAAAAACACTAGAAACAAACACATTCAAACATTTTTATTGCATAATAAATTTTATTCTAAAATATTTTAACAAAAACACAAAATACCACAAGTAACCTCTCTTGGTTTTTATTTCCCATATTATATTGTAAAATACATATATTTAAATCTAAAAAATTAAACCGAAACATGTGCTACACTCTCTATAGAATTTTATAAATTACTTAAAAACACTCATAATACATATGAAAAATATATTATATATGCAAGCTTTTCTTTCTTTAGGAAACGCTATAACAGGATTCTTTTTTGCTTTTTTACTCATGGATAAATTCACTCTTTCTTTTGAAGAAATTTTATTTATTTTTGGACTAGAATACGGAGCAATAAGCTTATTTGTATTTCATTTACACAAAATAAATTTTTTTTCTATTCAACAAAAACTTGCAACAGGAATTTTTTTTCTTATTACATCGCTCCTCTTTCTTATTTTTTCTGATACATCTGTAATCAGTCTTATTGCAATAATAATAAGCACAACCCTGCACATATCTTTATTATTTCCATCTCTTCATTGGATAAATATTGAGCAAATTGACCAATCAACACGAGGAAGTTTTTTAGGAAGCATGCAAGCATTAAATATGGGAGCATTAATTATTGGACCACTCGTTTCAGGATTTTTAATTGACCTAGGATACAAAAACTACATAGTACTTTTATCCATTATTTTCTACATAATATCGCTTATTTTTGCCATACATATCCCAATATCAAAAAAAGCGAATCCAACACTTCCCACTCTCAAAGAAGCAATATTCTTTTTCAAAACACAAACTCTCAAAAAATCTTTTTTTCAAATGTCTCTTGTCGAAGCGGTACAAAATTCATCTCTCATACTTGTGTATCCTATTTTATTAAAAATTTCTTTAAAAAAATACGCCTTAATGGGAGGAATGTTTTTCATTATGGCAATCATAGAAATAGTAACTGCAAAGGTTGTAGGATTTTTAACTGATAAATACTCAAGTGCAAAACTCATGAAATGGGGAGCTTTCGCAAGAGCCCTCGATATTGCCCCACGAGGACTTTTAGCATTTTTTCCACACGCTCTATTGGCAACAACTCTTTCCGTTTCTGCAGGATTATTAGGACCACTTTTTGGAGTTTCTTTTTATTCACAAGTCTACAAAAGAGCAGAAGAATCGATCCAAAGCTATACATTTTTAATTACAAGGGAATGGATTTTAGGAATAGCACGAGCTATTTTTTTTATTCTTACCGCTATTTCTTTTCATTTAATAGGAATATATGCACTCGCTTTTGCATTATTTTTAGCAGGATTTTTAAGTTTTTTTCTGAAAGAAATGTAAAAACTAAAAACATTTTGAATTTATAAAAATTTAAAGAACACAATACAATCGCCTTATTAGCGAATAAATACCCCCAACCAAAAAAGCATAATTATATTAATAATTATGCTTTTTTTTGGTACTCTTTTTACAAAGAGCTAACTTACGCACAAAATATGTAAAAGTTTTACACTATTTACACACAAGTTTTCCACATGTTTTTATATTTACAATGCAAAAATTTATACAATCTTCTATTCATTACTCTGTTTTATGGCAAGAATCAGCAGATTTATTGAATATAAAAGAGTCAAAAAAACACATAGATGCGACACTTGGAATGGGTGGACATGTAGAATACTTTTTCACATTGAATCCGAATTTATATGTTTTCGGATTTGACCAAGATGAAAATGCACGAAAAATTGCAAGTGAACGACTTGATACATTGATAAAAAAGAAACAATTACAAATAATTCCAGAAAATTTTAGAAAAATAGAGGAAATTTGTGAAAAAAATAAGTTTACACCCACATCAATACTTTTTGATATTGGAGTCTCTTCTCTGCAATTTGATGACGGAGACCGAGGATTTTCGTTTCGATTTAAAGCCCCTCTCGACATGAGAATGAACCAAAGCGACACACTCACTGCAAAAGAAATTATAAATAATTGGACACAAGAAGAAATACAAAATATTTTTTATATATACGGAGAAGAAAAACACTCATATTTAATTACAAAAAAAATTGTAGAAAGAAGAGAAATTCAACCATTTGAAACCACAACCGAACTTGCCGATTTTATAGTTTCTATAAAACCTTTTTCAAAAAAGACTCTTCACCCCGCAGCTCTTGTTTTTCAAGCCTTACGAATTGCAGTAAACAAAGAATTAGAAGTTTTAGAAACAGCTATACATCAAGCTGTAAAAATACTAGAAAAAGGAGGAAGACTTGCGATTATAACATTTCATTCACTTGAAGACAGAATTGTAAAAAATGTGTTAGACCAATATATTTCGAAAGAAAAAATAAACAAATATAAGCACAATAGTACAACAGAAGTCGCACCAATAAATCCGAAACTTTGCCTAAAAAAAATTAGCAAAAAACCCATAATTCCTTCAAAAAAAGAACAAGAAGAAAACCCTCGTTCTCGAAGTGCAAAAATGAGAGTTGTTGAAAAAATATAAAACCATCACTCTGTTACATAATAAAAAAATGAAGCAAAAAACAAAAAAAATACGAATTGGCGACCAACTTACAATCGGGATCTCCACTATTACAATTATTCTTTCTAGTCTGGCATTATGGCTTACATACCTAGGACTTGATTATCACAACGAAAATGCGATTAATGGATACAGTTTAAAGAAAATTCAAAACGAACGATCTGACAAACTTTTTGCAATTGAGTTACTAGAAATGGAAATTGCAGACCTCGGAAGGCTTGAATAATACTTTTATCACCTCAATATGGATTTTTTAACATTTACACCATCGTGGGATTTTATTTTATTTACCCTTATTTGTTTCACCACTCTTTTTGGAATAATTGTAGGAGAATCAAAAATCATTAAAGGTATACTCGTTTTATATCCAGCATTTTTTGTAGCCGATTTTTTTAGTATATTTTTACCGTCTCTGTTTCCAAATATTTCTATTGCACTTATTAGTAACGGAGAAATTTCAAATATTTTAACCCTCTCCGAACAAATTACATCGCTTTATATTTACTCTGGAATTAAAATATTTATTTTCTGTGTAATTTGGTTAATTTTATTTCAATTTACATTTTTTGAAATATCCGCAAAAGATTGTAAAAACTCTGTAGGAAATATGTTTTTACTCGGAATTATTTCACTTTCTTTTGCGTTATTATTCATAAATACTATTCTTTTATTGCTTTCTGGGTGGAGTATAGTTGGTTTTGACACAACTCATCATATTCTCTCTGCAATAGCTGATACATCGTTCCTTGCTCTGCATTTTGTAAAATATAACGGAATATTCTTTGCTATCCCTGCAATGGTTCTGCTTTTTGCGTTGTTATTGCATTCGGAAGAGAAGAGTTTATCATCAAACAGCGAAGATTGAAAATAATGAATCCAACTCATCAATAGTCATTTGCCCACTTGCCGAAGCATTATCACTCGAAAGCGAAGCAAACATCATTTTACCTCCCCAAAGTGGTGTCAAAACTCTTGAAATTTTTCCAATATTTCCCATTGAAATAGCTATATACGAAATATCTTTTCGTTTAAAATTTTCAGCTACTCTAAAAATAGTTAGTACATCTTTTTCATCATGTGGCATTGCTGCAATTTTTACTATATCCGCACCCCTATTTTGCATGAGCTGTGTTCTATTTTTTAATGATGGAAAACTTGGAGTTCCTTCAAAAAAATGTGCCGATAAAATAAGCTGAAAATCTGTGTTTTTTATTGCTTGTGCATTTCGTGTTCTTTTTATTTCTTCAAAAAATTCGTATAAATTATCATCATCAAAATTATAATCTAGATCTAAATAATCTGGATTATTTTTTATATTATTAGATGTATGTTTTGAATGTTTTGAATATTCTGAAATTTTTGTGATAATTTTTCGAGAAATTTCTTTTGTATCAGAAACAGTTCCTGAAAAATTCCCCTGTTCTTTTTCACCTTTAAGAGTAAAAAGTAACGAAAAATATGTATTTAAATTTTTTCTCTGTTCAAAAATTTCTGTCAATAAATTGTCTGCATATGCATACACATCTGTTGTATTTTTAATAACAGATTCTGTAAAAAATTCTCCTAGCCAAATTTCTATTACAGAAACTTTTTCAGAATAATTTTCTGAAATTTCCTGCATTTGATTTTTTAATTCTTTTATATCTCCTGTTTTTAATGGTACGCAAATTTTCATATTTTTATTATTAATTATATAATATTATTTCATGCTCCCTAAAATTCCTCGCACAATCTTAGTTACAAGCCGTGAACCCAAACTTCGAATTACTTGTTTTGTAAGTGTTTCAACATATCCTTGTCGAGAAGATTTTTTTCCAGAACCAGCCGTAAAGAGAGATTCTAAAAAACCTCCTGACGATGTTCTCTCATTTTCCCTTTCAACTTCAGCTTCTGCTTGTTTTTTTTCAGCTCGCTCTTTCAACACTTCAAATGCTGATTCGTTATCTATTTTTTGTTCATAGACCCCATACACAGGAGAGTTTTTTATTTTTTCATTTCTTTCTGCATCGGTTAAAACACCCATTCTACTTTGAGGAGGTCTCATCATTGTATGCTCTACAATCGTTGGAGCTCCATCTTTATCAAGATTTGAAACAAGAGCGTATCCAACTTTCATATTTCCAATTTTTTCTTCTGTTATAAATCTAGGATTTTTTCGGAATGTTTGTGCTGCAATTTTT
>DQTD01000031.1 GCA_016839105.1 Candidatus Altimarinota bacterium | reverse complement strand
AGAAAATGCATCATTGTCTTAATAGTAATAAAAAATTTTTCAGAGAAGAAAAAGTTATTTTTATGAAACTTGAAAATAATTCTGAAGAGAATATGTCTGTTGAAGAAAAAGAATTTGAAGATGCTTTTTCAAAAATATATGGAGGGCATAATTTGCCTGTTGAAGAAAAAAAATTGGCTTTAAAATATAAGGAAAATCAAGAATTACAGAAACAAAATAGGTTTTTCAGAGATCTATTAAATGATATTTTGACAGATTTTCACTTTAGTAAAGAATTAAGAATTGAAGATTTTTCAAATGCAGATCCAGATTCAACGGAATATAAAGCATATAAAGCATATATAGACTTGTATAATGAAAAAAGAAAAAAAACGTTAAAAGAAATTGAAATTTTAATAACAGAACTTAAGGAAAGTAAGTCCGAAAACCTTGTATTTAAAAAAAGAATAAGAGAGTTGATAGAAAGAATAAGAGGTCTTCTTTTAGAAAAAGCAATAACGGAATCAGAAAAAAACTTTACTATAGGTAAAATACGTAAGCTAGAGGATAAATTGGGAGAAAATCAATTAACAGGCTTACCAACTGAACGAATTTTAAAAGAAAAATTAGAAAAAATTCCTTACGACAATAAAAAATCGATAAAGGTATGTTACATGGATCTTACAAATTTTAAGAATGTTAATACCGTTCTGGGCTATGGGAATGCGGATAAGGTGTTACAAATTTATGGAAAAGCATTAAAAGAGGCTATTCCAATTTTTGAAGGTGAAAATAAAAAAATAACACCATATCATCCACATGGAGATGAATTTGCACTTATGTTTGAAAATATAACAGATAAAGAAATTGTAGAATATGCAAGAGCTGTAGAAAAAATTGCTCAAGGTGAAATTAAAAATTTTGAAAAAAAGTTACAAATAGAGAAAGATGAAGATGGAGAAACAGTTTTATTGGATGATGATGAGATTTATACGCATTTATCTTTTGGGGTTATGGATTTTTTACCAAGCTATACAGTAGAAAATATAATTTCGCATTCAAATAAATTATTAGATGCAGTAAAATATTTTAAAAAAGGAGACATTATTAAAAACAATTCTGAAAAGGATGGTTGTGATATATATTCAGGGTTTTGCAATTCAACTATAGGATATGAAAAATATAAAACAAAAGAAGAAGTTTATATGCTGATAAAACGGGCAAGAGAAAAATTAAAAGCAGCCGAAATAAAAGCACAAAATAGAAGAAAAGAAGATAAACAAAAAATGAAAGAACGTACACAAGAGTGGAAAAGAGATTATTCAGAATATATAAATCTTCCAGAAATATTGAAAGAAAGTTTGGTAAATAATGAGATTAGTGATAATTTTTCTGATGAGTTAAAAGAATTGCAAAGAAAAAATGCAGGAGATCATAACAATAGAATTTCCATAGTTGAAAATTATTTAAATCGTACATTAACACAATCGCAAAAAAAAATAATCAAAATTGTTTATAAATTTCCACAAACTTCATTATATGAAATTATTGGAAAAAGAGATTTTTTGCTAAATCATGGGTTTTCAAAAAAAGAAGTTAAAATTTTACTGAGAAGTGGATTGGTAGGCGTGAGAGAAGAAAATATTATGGAAAAAAAATAATAATGAGAATTTATATGGAAAATTATACAAAATTATGTACACTAAAAGTGTAAAAAATAATTTCAATATATAATATAAAACATGAGTATCACTCTAGCAAAATTAAAAGAACAAGAAACATTTCCAGAAATTTTTACAGCGAATTATTGGCAAAGTGATGCATGGAAAAAAGCAAAAGAAGACAATGGGTGTCGGTCATTTTGGATAAAAAAAAATGATGCAAAAGTTTTGGTTATAGAACGGAAAGCACATTTTCTTAAATTTTGGATAAAACCACTATGGGAATTACCGCGTGGTCCTATTGGAAATTCAAAAAATTTTGTGGAACTGATTGAAACTGTTTTTTTTGAAGCGAGAAAAAAAGAAAATAATGTGGGAAATATAAGAATTTATACACCATTTGGAACTCAAATTTTTTGGAGTAATGAATTATTTACAGAGTTTTTAAAAAATAATAAAAATAAAAAAGCTCCAGAAATATTTCCAACAAATACATTAATGATAAATTTGGAATTGGAAGAAAATGAAATTTTGGCACAAATGAAACAAAAGGGACGATATAATATTAAATTGGCACGAAAAAAAGGAGTGGTAATAGAAGAGGAAAAAGATGTAGAAAATTTCTGGAATTTAATGCTTGAGACTAGTAAACGAGACGGATTTCGGTCAAACAAAAAACATGTATATTCAGATTTATTACAAAGTTTTGGAGATAATGCGGTGTTATATACTGCAAAAGATAAAACTGGTGATGTGCTTGCGTCTGCGATTTTTACAATGACAGAGGGAATGGCTTTGTATAATTATGGAGCGTCGACAAATCGAAAAAGGGGATTGATGGCACCATATTTATTGCAATGGGCAGGAATACAATGGGCAAAAAATAAAGGTGCAACCGTATATGATTTCTTAGGAATTTCACCAGAAAATACTCCAAATCATTCTTTAAATGGAGTTGCATCGTTTAAATTAAAATTTGGAGGAACTCGAATTATTTGTGATGACGGATTAGATTTTCCAATGTAATTGTGGCGTATTATGAAAAAAATAAATATAATTTTTTTTGAATATGTAATAAAAATTGGCTACCTTCTTGAGAAAGCGAAAGTGTTCCATTTTTTGTTTTAATATCTACTTCCATCAAAAATTGGTGTAAGTTTTGAAATTGTTCTGGTGTAAATTTTTTGACAACTCGAGACATGCTACTGGCAACAAAAGGGTGAATTCCAGATTTTTCTTCTGGAGATTCAAGTGAAAATCGTACTTTTAACAATGTTCGTATACTCGAGATAATATCTCTATTCCATACCATAGCAGGTCCAAATTCTTTACTGAGAGTTGAAATTTCTGTAATTATTTTTTCTGCATTTCCTGTTGAAAGTGCATTTGAAAATGCAAAATCTGCTGACTCTTCGTTTGGAACACACAATGCTATAATATTTTCTTTTGAAATTTGCTCACCTTTAATCGCTGTTAAAATAGCTAATTTTTGAATTTCTTTATCAAGTTTTTCTAAATCGTTTCCAACAAATGAATGTAAAAATTGTGCAACTTTTAAATCGATAAATGCACCATATTTTTTTACTCGTTCAAGAATCCATTGTGTAAATTTTGAAATATCTCGTTTTGGGTCAAACGGTTTATATTCATATATTTTAGAAACTTCTTTTTTTATCGTTTTAAAAAACTTTGTTCGTTTATCAGGATTTGTACTTATTACAAAAATAACCACCTCGTCTGGTAAATTTTTTAAATTTTCGGTTAAACTTTCATATTCTTTCTTTTTCGCTTCTGAAAGTTTTGGACTTGCAGGTGGTGGAAAATCTTCGATAAAGACGATTTTTTTTCCTCCAAAAAAAGCAGGAGTGCTTATTTCAGTAATGACTTCTGAAAGAGGAGTATCTTTTGCAGAAAGTGTTTGTACTGCAAATTCTCCATATTTAGCAAGTGATGCTTTTTTTGTTTGATCTATAAAATCTTTTAATAAAAAAGCATCTGGTCCCATGGCAAGAAAAACATTTTGCATGTGTTTATTGTAAGTTATTTGAACTATTTTCGCTGAATTTCCCTGTAAATACTAGACTATTTTCTTGTTCGATTCCTGATATTTTTAGGGTATTGTTTTTGAATATAAAAATGGTGTTGTGTTGATTCGTTGTAATTGTTTGATTTTGTAATTTATCAAAACCAGAATGTGTTGAGTTTGAAATAAATAAAATATTATGTATTCGCATAAGAGATTTTTTGCTTATTTTTTCTTTTGATGGTTTTTCATCTGTATCTGTTTCTTCTATTTTTTTAGTTGTGATAAATTCTGCATAATTATTTTTTTCTATAATTTGTACATTTTTTTTAGATGGAAAAATTTCACATACAGAATTGGTATTGTTTACTTCAAAACATTTTTTTTCTGGAATGGTTTCTTTTGATATTTCTTTTAAAACAGACAAATATCTTTCATAAAAAATTTGTGAAATTTTTTCACTGGGCAGTGCAATTGCAATAAAATTATCAGTTATTATTATATTTCCATTTAATAGTGGTTCAATATCGTTGAAATATGTAATTTTTTGCTGAAACATATCTGTAAATATATCTTGAAATTTTTTATATTCAGAGGTTTGATTTACAAAGTTTTTTGAAATTTTATTATTATGTATAAGATTTATAATTGCTTGTGGTTGGGAAATATATAAATAATTTTCTGTTTTTTTTACGATTGTATCTATGTTAAAGGCTTGAGTAATAGCATTTGTATTCAGAGTAAATGTAGTATTTTTGTGAAAATTTATTACTATTTTATTATTTTCTATAACGTCTCCAGAAAAATATAAAAGATTATCTTGGGCTAAAATAAGTAGTTTTTTTATATCTTGATATGTATTTTGTGCATCTAAATTTTTAATAAAAAATGAAGTTGTTCCAAAAAATGAAAGATCAGAAATAGAATTATCGTGTAAAACCTTCATTTGAGAAATTGTTTTTTTACTATTACTATTCACGAAATTTGTAATATTTGAAAGAGTTTGCGTATTTTCTTTACTTGTACAAAAATCATATTTTTTAATTTGAGCACATAATAATAATTTTTTATTTTCGGTATTATCATCAATTTTTGAAATAATAATAAATTCGGATTGGTTTTTATTTTTGTTGAGATATGAAACTACCGTTTCATTATTTTGAGGTAAATAAAATGAAATATTTTTTTGTAGTTTTGCAAAATTTGCAGATGTTTCGTTATTGGTACCAAATGCAATAAATTCAAAATTTTCTAATGGTAAAATTTGTACTAAATCTTGTTTTATTGGCAAGAAAAAATAGAGATAACTTGAATATGCAAGAAGTGATAGACCTATTATTCCAAAAATTGTACCTACTATGTTTGTAAATTTTTTCATAAATTTATAGATTTTTTTTTAATATAATTTTGTTTTTTTATATTAAAATTTTATAGTGTTTTGGTCAAAAAAACAACTGTTAGTGAACATTCAAGGTTATATTTGACCACTTTGTTAAAAAAAATGTTACTCTTCGCATACCACTTTGATTGTTAAATTCTTTCAAATTTATTGTATCAAAGTGGACAACTAAAAAGGATAAATTACGATAATAGGAAAAGATGATTTCTGTATTGGACAGGAGTCATCTTTTTTATTAGTATATCTGCACTATCTTTTGCTTATAATTATTTAAATTTATGTCTGATTCTACTACATCGAGTACGTCTGGATATTTTGGCGATTTTGGTGGAGCATATGTTCCAGAGGTTTTATTACCAGCGATAGAAGAAACACAAAAAGTGTGGGACGAAGTAAAAAATGATGATGCTTTTTGGGCGGAATATTTGCATTATGCAAAAATATTTATAGGAAGACCCTCGCCGTTGTATTTTGCAGAAAATCTTACAAAAAAAATTGGAGGTGGAAAAATTTATGTAAAACGAGAAGATTTAAATCATACAGGAGCTCATAAAATAAATAATGCTTTGGGGCAAGCATTGCTGGTAAAAAGAATGGGAAAAACTCGAATTATTACAGAAACAGGTGCAGGGCAAAATGGTGTAGCTGTTGCAACAGTGTGTGCAAAATTTGGTTTTGATTGTACTGTATATATGGGAGAAGAAGATATTGCTAGGCAGCGTCCAAATGTTTTTTGGATGGAAAATTTAGGAGCAAAAGTTATTCCTGTTACATCTGGAACAAAAACTTTGAAAGATGCTGTAAACGAAGCATTACGAGATTGGATTACCAATGTAAACGATACACATTATATGATTGGTTCGGCTCTTGGTGCAGCACCGTTTCCTGAAATGGTAAAAGAATTTCAAAGAATTATTGGAAGAGAAGCAAAATCACAATTGCGAGAATTAGAAAATAATTCAGAAATTTTACCAGATAAATTAATTGCATGCGTTGGTGGTGGATCAAATTCTATTGGACTGTTTGCCGATTTTATTTCGGATAAAAATGTTGAATTAATAGGAGTAGAAGCAGGAGGAGATGGTGTTGAAACGGGGAGACATGCAGCACGGTTTGGAAATGAAACAGACGCAAAAATTGGAATTGTTCAAGGGTATAAATCTATTTTCTTGCAAACTCCAGATGGTCAATTACGAGAAACCTCGTCGATTTCAGCGGGGTTAGATTACGCAGGAATTGGTCCAGAACATGCATATTTGCACGCTATAGGAAGAGTGAGATATACAAATGCAACCGATAAAGAAGCAATATCAGCATTAAAAACAGTGATGAAATATGAAGGAATGATTCCTGCGTTGGAAAGTTCTCATGCATGGGCAGAAGCATTGAAACAAGCAAAAACAATGAAAAAAGATGAAATTTTAATTGTGAATCAAAGTGGAAGAGGCGACAAAGATATTTTTATTGTTGCTGATGCTTTGGCAGATGAAAAATGGTTTACTTTCTTGAAAAAGAAAGCGAGTGTCTATTTTGGAAAATAAGTGTAGTGGACGCATATATGTGTCCATTACTATTGAGTCAACTTACCAAATTCATCAAGAACTCGCACTTCTCGTTCAAGCGTTACACCAAATTGTTCAAATATTTTTGTTTGAGCAATTTTTTGTAATTCTATAATATCTTTTTGCGTAGCAGTTCCATCACTCATGAGAAAATTGGCATGTTTTTCTGAGAAAAAAGCCCCACCGTGTTTATAATTTTTAAATTCTGCTTTATCTAAAAACATTCCTGCGGCACCTTGTTGTGGATTTTTAAAAAATGAACCACCAGTTTTTCCAAAGGGTTGTTTTTGTTTTCGCATTTCTAAATACTCTTTTGTTTCAGATTCTATTTCTGCAATATCTCGTTTTTGTAATTGAAGTGTAACGCTCCAAATAATATATTTATTTTTTTTATTATCTGATTGCAAATCGCTATGTCTATATACAAAATTAAAAAAAGTTGTATCAACAGTAATAAATTCTTGTTTTTCAATATCAAAAAGTTCTGCTTCTATAAAAATATCAGAAATTTCCATTTTTGGAACTCCTGCATTTCCAGCAAGAGCCCCACCAATTGTGCCTGGAATAGTTGAAAATGGAGAAAAATCTGCTGAATTTTTTTTTGCAAACATAAAAATTGGCATGATTTGTGCACCAGATTCACATTTTATAATACACTTTTCACTATTTTCAGAAACTTTTTCAATATTTCTATTATTCATATAAATAACAGTTCCTCGAAAGCCGTTATCTGAAAAAACAGTATTTGAGCCTCCTCCTAATATAAAAATATTTTCAGAATTTTTTAGAATTTCAGAAAATATTGGATTATAAAAATCTTCTTTTTTTTCTATTGTTACAAAAATATCAGAATTGCCACCAACACGAAAAGTTGTATATTTTGCCAATGGTTTATTATATTCAAATTTCATATTATCCTAATAATTTTTTCCGAATAATTTTTTCAACAGATTCTTTGTCTTTGCAATATTTTAGGCGAGAAAGCTGTTTATATGCATCTGCTGCTTCATGATTTGGAGGAGTGGTGTCGTATAATGTTTTCATAACAAATCCTCGAGAAGTAGTATTGTCTATATTTAATTTAATAAATGCGTGATAATTTGGAATATTTATAAGGTCTGTTTCAGAAAAAACAGGTTTAAATTCTTTTGCCATCATTTCTGCATCTTGTGCACCAATTTTAAAATTCATCATAGAACCCACATTTCCAAATACTGCATCTTTAATAGTGTGATCTTCTTGAGACCCTTTTCCACCACTTTGCATTTTTGTAATTTGTGAAATATATTGATGAGCAATAATTAATCCAAGCCGATATTTTCGTGCTTCCGATAAAATTGATGCAAAACTTTCGGTTACAAAATTTTGAAATTCATCTACATATAAAAAGAAATCTTCTCGTTCATTTTCTGGAATATTAGCTCTTGCCATGGCTGCCATTTGAATTTTTGAAACAATAATCATACCTAAAAGTCTGGCATTTAAATCTCCTAACTTTCCTTTTGAAAGATTTACCAATAAAATCTTTTTATTATTCATTACTTCAGAAAAATCAAATCCACTTCGTCCTTGTCCAATAATATTACGAATTTGTGTATTGGTTACAAACGGAGTAAATTTAGATGCTAAATATGGAATAATTTCTTTTTTTTCTCTATCCGCAGAATTTGCATATTCACCCTGCCAAAATGCTAAAACAGAGGGTTTTGTAACTTTTTTAATTTTACTTTCTCTATATTTATCATCGGTAAAAATTCGAAGAATATCCAAAATTGTTGCAGGATCTTCATCGTCTGACATAAGGGTGTGAACCGCATTAATAAAGTAATTTTGGAGTCTGGCACTAAAAATTTCTTCTCCAAAAAGTTTAATAAAAATTGCCATGGCTTCATTTGCCATAAATTCTTTTTCGTCTTCGTGTCGTGCATCTAAAATATTTAATCCCATAGGATTATCCAAATCTCCTGGATCAAAAATAATTACATCATCTGCTCGTTCTGGTGGAATAAATGGTAAAATTCCTTCTACTAAATCTCCATGCGGATCAATTAAACAGAGCCCATGTCCATTTTTAATATCCTGATTAATCATTTGCGTTAAGAGTGTAGATTTACCAGTACCAGACTTCCCAATCATATAAAAATGACGCATTCTATCATTTGGCTTAATTCTTACTTCTTTAGTTTCTCCTTGATACTCACTTACTCCTAATAGCAACCCTTCTTTTGGTAAATTATTTGGTGGGGGAGTCATTTTAAAATTTTGCCAATGAATATTCGGCGAAGTATTAAATTTTACATTTGGAAAATGATATAATGCTGTTAACTCACTCGATGACATAATTTGTTCCCATTCATGAAAATCTGTAAATATATAATTCCATGTCCAATAAAAAAATGGTCGAGAAAAATATCGTGCTTCAAAATGGTGTTGCACAAATTTGAGTGAATAATGTGTTGAATCTGTAAGACTATTGAGTCCAACTCCTCCAAATGGAGCCATTGAATTTGCAATATCAGACCAATAATTATCTGCAGTGTCTTGATCGTGTGATGATGCGGTTAAAACTCTGATAATAGTGTCGTATCCTTTATCTTGTAATTTTTCTTCCATTGCGGTAATTGCAGATTGTTTCATAGAGCTAATATCTTGCTCCTCGCTTTCTTTTGTTTCATACCCAATCAGAAATTTAACAATATGTATAAGAAAAGTGAGTGGATAGAGAGGAATACTCCATAATGAAAACCCTATAGTTTCTCCTTTTTTTAGTTTTTTAATACTTTCTAAAATATATTGTCTCCAGCTGGTAGTGGCAGGTTTTATTAAAATTTGTATCCCAATTTTATCTTCAGTTTTTACTTTTGAAAGTGCATTTAAAATATTATTCATGGGGTCCGCGTCCATTTTTTCCATAGATTTTAATGGATACACATATGACGAAGAATAATGAAGGTGTCCGCCAGAAATATATTTTCTATTTTCTACAATTTCTGGTTTTTTAATTGGGTCAATAATTGAAGTAGGATACAATGCTGTAATTTGTTTTGATGCTGATTGCAAAAAATGTTCAGGAATTGCGAGCACATATTGAATCATTCCTTTTTCAACAATATATTCCAAAGATATATAATCTTGTCGAGTAAAATATTTCCGCACAAATGCTCCAGATTTCAAAGACGAAAATCCGTCTAATAACTGTGTCATTGCCGTTGTTAATTTAATAAATGTTTTGTCTTGCCCATATTCTTCTCCAATTTCATCTTTTTCTTCTTTGGCATCTTGTCTCGGAATTTTTACTTGAATATATTTCAGTCTTTTTGCTCGTTGATAATCAAAATAAATTGCAAAAATTTCTATACACACAAAAAAAACACTGTATAGAACAATACTAATAAATAATGTGTATAAAATTAAATTGAGTATGATAAAATTATATCCAAATATTTCGATGGTGTATTGAGAAATTGGAGAAATTTCAAAAATATTTTCAAAATTCATAAAGAAGGCATTTTTATATTTTTTAGTATATTGATATTATTTATATAGTATCATAAAATGGAAAAACAATTTCTTTGTTTTTTACTTTTCGGCTTATTTGTTGAGATATGCTCGTGTCAAAGATATTTCCTCTGGTTGCTTCTTCTGCTTCAGCTGCCATTTGTGCAGAAAAATATGCTTTTTTATTATTCATATTTTGCGTATCGAGTGCGTTTTGAATCTCTATAATATTCTCTAAATTTTTTATATTTAATATTTGAGTAAAATATTTGAGTATATTATTTTTAATATTTTTTGTTTTATTTATATTGAATATGCTTGTGGTTGTTATATATTTTGCAGTGTAAAAAAGTGAAGAAAGTTCAATTTTCATTTTTTCTCTTGCTTTCGTATTTTGTATTTTATCGTGTGCAATGGCGTATAAATGCATATATTTTTCTGTCAAATTTCCTCCTTTGATATCCGAATTTTGAATATGTAGATCATACTGTTTATTGATATATGGGAGTGCAATATATCGAAAAAGTTGTTTGCCGTGAATAAGCGAATTGTCCCATGTATTAATTACAAAACTCATGATGAAATGTAGCATTGCAGAAAGTTGTAATTGTGTGTGTATTGGCAGGTTATGCAAATGGGTATAAAATGTTTTTCCAACTATTTTTGTAACAGGTTCTATAGAAAGTCCATTTGCCATGTGGTCAATGAATGGGTGGGTGCTTTGTAAAAGAATTTTTGATATATAAATTTTTTTTTCAGTAAAACTCATTTCCAGAATTTCTTTTGGAGTTTTTTTTTTAGATTCTGAAATTTCGCATTGTTCATAAATATGTTGAATATATGCAATAATTTTTATTTCGGTGTTGGTATGTATTATAGTCATTTTTATTTCTTATATATTTCTAAATTTGAAATTTCTTCTGAATTGTCTTGTGGAGTAAGAAGTATAATCTTGGTATTTACAGAAAGAGTAATGTGATATCTCCTATCATCTTGAGGTAAATCACTTGCAATTGCCTGAATTGTTGCGATATGTTTTATTCCATCTTTGTCTGTATACAGCACTTGTGATCCTTTTTTTAATTCTGATGGAATAATTTTTTGCATGAGTTTTGGAAGTTTTTTTAAAACGTGAATTTTCATTTCTTCCATATTTTCTGTTATTGCATTTGTTGTAAAATCTGTTATAATTTCACGTAAAATATCAATGATTTCATTTGTAGTGGAAGATGCAAGAGTATTCATAATTGTTTCATGAAGTAACTGTGCATCAATATTTTTTGTTTGAGAAAATTCTTTTGCCCACATTACAACATTTATAATTGAAGAAATTTGAGAAAAAAATAGAGTTTTTATTCCTTCATTTTTACCGTATTGTTGAAAATTTGAAATAAAATTAAATGGATTTTCTATCGCTGTTTTTACTCGACTTTTAATGAGTTGAATACTATTTAAGTTTTCTAAGTTT
>DQTD01000040.1 GCA_016839105.1 Candidatus Altimarinota bacterium | reverse complement strand
ACCCCATTCTCTTTTGCCAAATATTGCCATCGTGCTTCTTCATACGCATTTAATTCCTCAACTGACAGATGTTCCATTTTATCAGGACTCAATTCGTTCTTTGCCAAATCTCGTAAATTATCTGTTATTTCTCCCATAACAGCTTCTTCTTCTTTCATTTTTAAATTATCTGGAACATTTTCGATTTTTAAATCTGTATCCCATAAATAACCAGCTAATTTAGCATCAACTTTATATTCCAACGATGGACCATTAGACAATCCCATTTTAAATGTATAAAAAAAATTCTTATAATTATACCACATGATTATAAGAATTAAAAGTTATTTTTTATTTTTTCCTTCGTACAATAAAAAAACTAAAAGCTCCCACAAAAAACAATGCAACAGAAAGGATTTGTCCCATTGAAAATTCTAAAAATATAAATCCTAATTGCGGATCTGGTTGACGAAAAAATTCTACAATAAACCTGAAAATTGCATACGTTACTATAAACCCCGAAAAAATTATTCCAGATGTATAATTTTTATTATCAGAAATTTTTAACAAAATATACCAAAAAATAAAAAATAACATTAAATCTTTTCCCATAGCATACAACTGTGAGGGGTGTCGCATTAGCCCATCTCCAAAATCTATTGCCCAAGAAATATCTGTCACTCTTCCAACCAATTCTTTATTCACAAAATTTCCCAATCGTCCCAAAGCCATTCCAAATGCAATAGAAACAACGGCAATATCCGCAAACTCTAAAACATTAATTCTTTTTATTTTTGTAATAATAATAAACCCAATCGCTCCACCAATCAAACCTCCATGAATACTCATTCCACCATTCCATACGGTAAAAATAGACAGCAGATCTTCTAAAAAATTTTGAAAATTATACACCAACATATAAAATATTCGTCCGCCCACCACACCAGAAATCATACTCCAAAAAATTATATCTAAAATATCGTCATGTGTGCAGTTTTTAATTTGAAATTTTTGAACCCAATATTGTGTAATAAAATATGCACTTATTGCAGAAAGTGCATACATCGCACCATAAAAATATAAAGAAATACTCCCTATTTGCAAAATAACATTCGGTTGAGGAAAAAATTCAAAAGACATATAATATATTTAACAAAGTATTTATACTTATAGATTACACTATAATACCTAATAAAAACATGAACACTTATAAAAAAATATTTCTGCCTTGTTTATTATTACCATTACTCACATTTTCTGGATGCTTTGATGGAACAGACACGAATGACACCGAAACCCAAGAAGTAAAAGATACGAAAAACTATAGCATTTCTATTCCAAATACATGGGAAATTTTTCCTAAAAATGAATTTGAAAAAAACATGATATTTGCCGCACGCCAAGGTGAATATTCTTCAAATGTACCCATTACCATTACCATTTCTCAAACACAATCATTGCCTGAGTCTTTAGAAATTTTAATTAAAAAAAATTATGAAATTGTAAGAAGAGAATCTCAAGATTTTAAAATTATTTCAGAAACAGATTTTACTACCAAAGAAGTTAGAAAAGAACAAACAGACGAAAACAAAACAGAACAAAAAAAATATATTAACCCAGAAGAAACACGTGAACCTGCTTCCAAACTTGTAATTTATACAGAAAAATACACGAGTAATAATTCGTTTGCACAAATATATTCTTTAAATGTTTTGTCATACAAAGAAAAAAAAACCTATGTTATAAATATTTTATGTGACATGAATGCAAGCGAAAAAGAAAAAGAGCTGATTATGGATATTTTAACATCGTTTACCATTATCTTGTAATTTTATTCACCACTTTTTAATATTTTTGTTACAATTTCAAAAAGTGCATCTGAAATATTTACAGAATTAATAATTTTTTCTAACTGAATTTTTATAAGCAATTTTAAATTTTCTGGCATTTTTGCATATTCATCAAAAACATGCACTAATCCACTTGACGCTTTATTATTAAAAATATCTATTTCTATAATTTTGTTTGCCATGAATTCATATGCTTTTCCGTCTTCATTGTGAAAATTTATAACAGAACGCCCAAATGCACCATATAATGCGCGAATTTTATTAGGATTTTTTAAGTCAAAGCTTTCAGTTTTTTCTAATTCTTTAATAATTTCTAAACTTTTTTCATTTGGGGTAGAAGCTTGCACTGCAAAATATTTATTCATCACAAGTGGGTCATTTGCCCATTCTGCATTAAAATCAAATAATGCGTTTGTTTTTTCTTGCGAATCTTTTTTACATAATAATGCTAAAGCACGTAATTTATCTGTCATATTATTTGCAGTTTCAAACTGTGTCATAATCAAATTTGTATAATCTGTATCAGATTCTGATAAAAATGATAAACATGTATTTTTTAATGCTCGAGATCCAATATCGTTTGAAGTAATTGAATATATATCTTTTTGATTTTTATGATATGTATTTAAAAATACTTCTTTTAAATGAGTCGCAATAATATTTTGATACTTTTTCTTTGCTTCAAATGCTTTTTTATATTCATATATTTCAAAAGGCTCAACGATAGTAAATAATGCAGGAAGAGTTAAACATTCCGCTTTAAATCCATTTGATAAATCGGAGTTTTTTATAATTTTTAAATATGCATTAAGTACAGCTTCTGGAAATTCTTCAATTTTTTCTAGCATAATATCTGTAATCACTCGCCGAGCAACCCGTTGTCCTGCTTCATATTTATTAAATAAATCTGAATCATTCATAAATAAAAACAAGTCTTGTTCTAACGTATAATTATATTCTAGTTTTACTGGAGCTGAAAAATTTCGTAATAATGACGGCAGTGGTTTTTCTTCAATATTTTTAAATACAAATGTTTCCGACTGTTTTCTAATTTCTAAAATATCAGACTGTTCTCCTAAATCAAGATTTTTTCCGTATTGGTTTAATAATCCAAATTGAAGTGGAAAATGATAATTTGTATATTTATGTTCTGGATTATTTGTTTTATCTGGATAATTACAACTTTGTTCCACTACGAGAGTATATGTTTTTTCATCTGAATTATATTCATCTGTAATTTTTACGGTTGGTGTTCCTGCTTGAAAATACCACGAATTTTTAAATTGTGTTAAATCTATATCTAAAGTTTTTTCGAAACTGAATAAAAATTCTTCTATTGTTACTGCTTGTCCGTCATATGTTTCAAAATAAAAATCTAAAGCCTTTCTAAAATTTTCTTTGCCATATAATGTTTGTAGCATACGAATAACTTCAGCCCCTTTTTCATATACTGTTTGTGTATAAAAATTTTCTATTTGAATAAATGATTGTGGTTGAATTGGGTGCGATATTGGTCCTGCGTCTTCTGCAAATTGTCCTGCTCTCATATAACTTGCGTCTTCAATTCGTTTTAAAATTCTGTCTCCCATATCTGCTGAAAATTCTGCATCTCTAAATACAGTCAATCCTTCCTTCAGCGTTAATTGAAACCAATCTCGACATGTAATTCTGTCTCCTGTCCAATTATGAAAATATTCATGTGCGACTACCGCTTCAATATATTGAAAATCTCGGTCTGTTGCACTTTTTTGATCGCATAAAATAGCCGCTGAATTAAAAATATTTAATCCTTTATTTTCCATTGCACCAGAATTAAAAGCGTCTACTGCAACAATCATGAAAATATCTAAATCGTATTCTCGACCAAATCGTTCTTCGTCCCATTTCATTGCTTTTTTCAAAGATACCATTGCATGGTCTATTCTACTTTGATTTTTTGCATCAGTAAAAATTTGCAAAATTATATTTCTACCGGTCATGGTTGTAAAACTGTCTTGAGTAAATTCTAAATCTCCTGCGATAAGTGCAAATAAATAACATGGTTTTTTAAACGGATCTTCCCATTTTACCATATGTCTATTTTCTCCCAAACTTTCATCTTCTTCAAAACATTTTGCTTCTGTTTTATTTCCATTTGAAAGCAATACTGGGTACAAAGTTTTATCTGCAATAATTGTAGTGGTATACAAACTCATTACATCTGGTCGGTCTAAATGATAGGTAATGCGTCTAAATCCTTCTGGTTCATTTTGTGTGCAATACATTCCATCAGATTTATATAATCCCATGAGTTGTTTATTTTTTTCTGGGTCAATTTTCACTATAGTTTTTAGTGTAAATGCAGAATTTTCATCTGTATATTTTTCTATATTTTTTATAATTAAAAAATTTTCAGAAACTTCATATATATCAGAGTTTGAAAGAGGATTATTGGCTAATTTTTTATTATTTATATAAATTTCTTGTAAATCTAATTCTTCACCGTTTAGCTCCAAATTTTTTGCATCAGAAGTAATTTTTACAAATTTTGAAACATTCGTAACAAGTGTATATTCTTCAAAAATATCAAATGTTATATCTACAGTTGATATTTGATAATTTGAAACGGTGTAATCTTTTAAGAAAATTTCTTTAATTTCTGAAGTATTATTTGTCATGAGAAGAATTGAAAATGGTAATAATTATTTTTTATTGTAATTCTAAAAATCAAAATAACTCTAGCATAAAAGATAAAATCTTGATATAATTATATGAAATAAATTCATATAATTCTAAAAATCAAAATAACTCTAGCCTAAAAGATAAAATCTTGATATAATTATATGAAATAAATTCATATAAATATAAATATAAATATAAAAAATGGCTACAGGAGAACAATACCAACTAACTTTCGCAGAACAACAAAATAAAAAAGACGAAGAAATTCAAGATTCCCTGCAAGAGGGAAAAATTGAAGCGAGAGAAAAAAACCTAAAAACAAATGAAACTTTGCAAAATCTCTCATTAAAACAACGATTAAATACATTACAAAGTACTGTAAAAAATAATGATAAAAATATTATTATAAATAGTAATGTTGTTGAAAAAATTGATGAGAATAACTATTCTGTTAGTTTTGGAGAATTAGGACAATATAATGCACATTTTGATAAAAGTGGTCATTTTCTACAAGTTCAAAATCATAACAATGCAAAGAATATTCCTCTCTATGTAAGTATTAATCACAAAAATGAAATTATATCTATAATGCATTTTAAAACAATTGATGCATATTTATATATAGATAATGATAATATTTATGAAAAAACAAAAACAGGAATAGCAAAAAAATTACCTAATAATATTTTTACCGATAAAAATGATAAAAAATATCAAATAACCATTACTAATAAAAATGGACAATCAGTTATTTCTTCAAAAATTATACCAACCAAAAAAATTCAACAAACTCCAAATTCTTCTAAAATAATATTACAATTAGATAACGGAGAAAAAATTGTAGAATTTGATAATAAATATTATGTAAAAGATGCAAGAGGAGAACTTTCAATACTTCCACAGCTACATGACGAAACATATCTATATTATACACAACAGAAGGTGTACAAATTTTCAGTAAATTCAGGTGGAAAATTAATTCAAATAGAAAAGAACAAAAAACCAAAGAAGAGAGAAACAGAAGAAGTTAAAAAAAATAACGAAACTTTAAATGAAACTTTAAATGAAAATTTAGAAAATTTAACAGAAGGAAAAATTAAAAGCCATCAATATGAAATTGAGCAATTATTAAGAAATGGATCAAAAGATACATTAGCGGCTTTAGCAAAAATTCTTAAAGTTGATTTAAGAAAAGTTGCAAAAGTAACATTTGCAAAACACGTACAAAAAACTATTGGGTTAAAAGGAAGTGGGTCAAAAGGAATTGATGGATTAATTGGGAATTATACACTAAAAAAAATCTGGGAACGTAAGTTAAATGATAAACTTGATGGAAAATCTGAAGAAATTCGAGTGAAAGTAGATAAAGCAGTAAAAAAATTTTCTGATTATCAAAAGTTTAAAGATAGTATGACATATACAGCTCGTACCGTTGAAAAAGCTGAAGAAAATAATGTAATAGCATGGGCAAAGAAATCACTAAAATCTGACGGAACACCTAGATTTAACATATTAATAAAGAACGCAAATAAAGGACAAAAAAGTTTATTACTCGATTCCAGAACAAAGAATTTATATGTAGTTGAAGCCAATAACGATGGAGGGGTTACACTTAGTATGGCAGTAAAAACATCAATTGGACAAAAAATAAATAAACAATCAGTATTAGACCCAAATTTTTATATAAATACATATGGTACAAGTAAAATACATGCAACGAGACAGCCAGATGGAAGTTTTAAAGAAGGTGGAACCGATACTGTTTCAAAATGGCAATTTCATTTTACAAATACTTTCGTAAAAGGACATGCGACTCCTGCTGGATATCATTATTTTCATGAGACTATAGGGATAAAAAATAAAACATTAACAAAAATTGTTTCATTTAAAGATAAAAAAACAAATGGACAATATCCAAAAGGAAAAGGACATGAAAATACACTCAGTATTCCTCGTAACAAAAAACCATCTATGATTACGTTAAGAATGGGGTTTGATGCGTCTGGACTGGCAGGTCATGGATCAGATAAAATTTCCTCTATTACCGCATTAGGAACTAATAATTCCAGTGGATGTATAAGAATATTACCTGCAGACATTGCTACACTCTCGGCATATAACAACGATATTCGATATACAGGTATTTTAATTGTCTAAAATTTTATGACACAACTTTCTTCATCATTAGCATCAAAAAATATGTCACCTAATAATACATTAAAAAGTTTTTTAAACATAAAACATACTAAAGAATTAGTTTCTCCTGAAGATTTAAAAAATCAAATTACAAATATTCGTAAAGATTCAAAAGACGGTTTCACAGAACTTCAACAAAAAATAGAAGTAGTACGCCTTTTTGATAAATATTCAGTTTTAAAAGAAAAATTAACAAATGGATTATTTACGACTCCATTTGATATAACGACTGACATGATAAAGAATATTATTGCATTACAAAATAGAAAAAATATAACAAATCAAACAATTCTTGATATTTTGCATGTAAATATAGGAGATAGTAATACTGCTTTAAAAGATTTTGGCTTTGCATTTCAAGAAGCACTAGGAATGAAAATAAATGATACAGATAAAAGAAATAAAGCTGATGGAATTATTGGGAAAGATACTATTTTAAAATTTATCAGTTTAGTACAAACAGAGCCAAATAAAAGAAGAGCGAAAGCTGAAAATCAAGATAAAAAACCTGAAATTAATAAAAAATCTATAGATATAAATAAATCTGTAGAATATATGAAAAAAAGACTTGATAATTTATCAAGCAAAGAGAAACTTGAGATTTCCGAATTATATGGAACACGTGGACTACACAATAAAAAAATAGCAGAAATTTTAGGATTTAAAAAAATATTTAAACAAGAAATTCAAAAAAAACTTGAAGAATTTGGAGATATTTTTCAGCGTGCTTTAAACATGCAAAATATTGATACTCAAATTGGATCTGGAACATTATTGAAATTTTTACAACAAAAAAATCCTACATTTTTAAAACAAAGAAAAGAAGAATTAAATGAAAAATTACAAAACCTGAGTATAGGTGCATTAAAAAACATAGACCCTTGGGAACTTGAACAATTAGCACGCAGTAATAACAAAGAAAGAGGATTAGCAAGACTTCTAAACATACAACTTCCACAAGGAAAAAATGCAGAAATTACGTTTGCGAATCGTATTCAAACGATATTAAAGTTTAAAAAGACAGATGGAGACATTGGTACATTTACTTTAGAAAAAATTTGGAAAAGAAAAATTGACACAAAACTATCTGGAAATGCTGAAATTGCACGATTACAAATAATAACACAATTAGAGAAATTTGATAAACCCCGATATAAGACATATAAAAAATATATGAATTTTTCTTCAAGAGTACCAAAAATAACAAAAAATGGTAAAAAAGGAGCAGAAATTCAAAATCTAGAGAATAGACTTGCTAAAACTCGTCCATTTCAAAGATTACAAAAACGTTTATTTCTTAATAAGAAAAAAGGTTTATTATTAGACTACAAAACAAAAAATTTATATGTAGTCAGCTCAAATGAAACTGGGTTTGTGTATGAAAAAGTATATAAAACTGCCATTGGAGCAAGAGGGCACAGAACCCCAAAGGGTATCTTCGAAATGGGAATAATGAAAAAAGGTGGGCTTGGAAAAGTTTTGTCTAATGAAGACAGAATGAGTCCTACTGCATACAATAAGAAATTTTCAGACGAAATTAAATTAAAAAAACGGAGTAAACGAACAAAACAGAAATATTCTAAAAATGCATATATACCCTCTGTACAAAGTGGGAAAGTAACCGTTTCTACATTGTTTTATTCTATTAAAGATGGAGATGGAGTAGGTGTGCATGCAACAAATAAAGAACAAAGCATTACAATGGTCGGATCCTCTGCAAGCCATGGATGTATGAGAATGTATCATGCAGATTTAATAGACCTTTATTATCAAAATAATAAAAAAAATTATCATTCAATTGCAATAATTTAAGCTTTAATTTTATCCCATTCATGAGAAGATAAGTTCAGTATATTCACACATAAGAAAAATGCATTCTCTTCTCTCTCAATATTTTGGATACCAAAAATTTCGCCCTTTGCAAGAAGAGGTTATTTCATCGTTTACCAATAAAAAAGATACACTTGTTTTAATGCCAACAGGAGGAGGTAAATCGATTTGTTATCAAATTCCAGCCCTCATGAAAGAAGGAACAATGCTGGTTATTTCACCGTTAATAGCACTAATGAAAGATCAGGTTGATGCGCTACAAAGTATGGGAATTTCTGCAATATTTTTAAACTCAACACTCAGCCCAATAGAGCAATCGGCGATTATGCAAAATGCAGAATCGGGAGAATATAAATTACTCTATATAGCTCCAGAACGACTTGGAAATCCAAATTTTATTGCATGGTTAAAACGTATAAATTTATCTGGAATTGCCGTAGACGAAGCTCATTGTATTTCTCAATGGGGACATGATTTCCGTCCAGATTATCGAAATTTACAATTATTTAAATCACAATTTCCACACCTTCCAATTATTGCACTTACTGCAAGTGCCACACCAAAAGTACAAAAAGATATAGTTTCATGCTTACGATTAGAAGATGTAAATATTTTTCAATCGAGTTTTTATAGAAAAAATTTATCGCTACAAATAACACCAAAGCGAAATATGAAACACAAAATAGTGGACCATTGCACAAAAAATAAAGATGATGCAACTATTATTTATTGTTATTCACGAAAAGAAACAGAAGAAATTGCTGAAATGCTTCAGCAAGAAGGAGTAAAAGCAAAAGCGTATCATGCGGGACTTCCACACGAAACAAGAAGTGCTGTCCAAGACCAATTTTTAAAAGATGATATTCAAGTAGTAACCGCCACAATTGCCTTTGGAATGGGAGTAGATAAACCGAATATCAGAACCGTAATTCATACAAATTTCCCAAAAACATTAGAAGGATATTATCAAGAAACTGGACGTGCTGGGCGTGATGGACTCGAAAGTAAGTGTATTTTAATGTGGAGCTCTGGAGATGCGAGAAAACATGAATTTTTTATAGATAAATCAGATAACAAAGAACAAGCAGACCTCGAACGGGTAAAAATGAAAGAAGTCATGGAATTTTGCAACCAACGAATTTGTAGATGGTACCAAATTATTTCGTATTTTGGAGAAACTCCACAATTTGAAGAATGTGGAAATTGTGATGTGTGCCTCGCTTCAAATGATGTTTTTGACGCAACTGAAATTACACAAAAAATTGTTTCAGCGGTTGTACGAACCGAAAATAGATTTGGAAAAAATCATGTAATCGGAGTACTTCGTGGATCAAAAGCACAAAATATTATTAAATGGGGGCATGAAAATTTACCTGTTTGGGGAATTGAGCAACAATATTCAAAAAATGAATTATCCGATATTTTTGAACATCTCATTCATAAAAAAATTCTTGAAAAAAATAATGGAGATTTTCCAACATATAGACTTTCAACCATAGGATTACAGTGGTTAAAAAATAAAGAACAAATATTCTTACCACAAATTGAACACGACGAAGAAATTATTTCTGGAAAAATTAATCAAATTATAAAATTTGATAGACAAGTTTTTACAGGATTAAAAGCGTTGCGAAAACAAATTGCTGATAAAAAAAATGTACCACCATTCATTATTTTTAATGATGCAACATTACAAGAAATTGCGTATTATCTCCCCCAAAGCATAAGTGGATTTGGAAAAATATCGGGAATTGGAGCACAAAAAAAAGAAGAGTTTGCACATATTTTTGTAGAAAAAATACAAAAAATGACCACTATGTATAATTTATCACCAAAACCTATTCCTGAAAATTCAGAATTTACAACAAACAATACTATAAAAAAATCAAAAATTTCAAGCAAGCAATCTCGAATAAATAAAACTCAAGAATTATTAGAACAAAAAAAATCAGTAAAAAAAATAGTAAAAATTTTAGATTTAAGCGATTCAACTATTTATAAATACATTATTGAAATATTAGAAAGTACAGAAAATCTAACTCTTATTCAACATTTATTACCAGAACCAACACAATTTGAAACAATTAAATATTCTTTTCAAAAACTAGGAACAGACCGATTAAAACCAATTTTTGAAGACTTAAACGAAAAATATTCATATGATGACCTAAAAATTGTAAGAGTATTACTCCGTTAAATTAAGACAAATTTTCAATCAAAAAAAAGCTTCACTATTACAGTGAAGCTTTTTTTATATATTCGATAGAACAGAATGATAAATTATTATTTTAATTTATCATAATCTTGTGTTACCAGTTGATCATTAATTCTTCGAATTAAATCAAGTACAACTCCTACAATAATAATGATACCAGAACCAGAAACAATTAAATCTTGCGATGTAAGCGTACCTGAAAACAAAGTAAATACCATTGGAATAATTGCAACAAAAGCAAGGAATAACCCTCCCCACAAGTTTAACCGAAACGATACATCTGAAAGATGCTCTGCAGTTTCTCGACCAGGTCGATACCCAGGAATAAACCCTCCTCGTTTTTGAATATTTTCAGCAATCTCTTCTGTTTTAAAAACAATAGAAACGTAAAAATAAGAAAAGAATACAATTAATGCTGTATAAATTGCAAAAAAGTATGGAGATGAAGATGCAGGATTCAAATTTTGTGTAATAAAATCTGCAACTGGAGAATTTTCAGGTTGTACCATTTGTAAAATTACAGATGGAAAAGTAACAAGAGATAACGCAAATATTATTGGAATCATTCCAGCTTGTAACACTCTAATTGGAAGATTAGAAGCCATAGATTGACCTCCTGTTCCATAATTTACTGGAATTCTTCTTTGTCCTTCCGTTGCTAAAATTGTTAAAATAACAAGAACAATCACAAGAGCTAAGAAAACAACAAATGGAATAAGTTTTCCTGTATCACCTGTAATACTTCCAACACTTCCTAGAATATTTGAAAAAATTGTTGGAATATTTGAAACAATAGATGCAAAAATAATTAAAGAAATACCATTTCCTAAACCTTTTTCAGTAATTTGTTCTCCTAACCACACAAGAAGCATTGTTCCTGCTGTAATTACAAGCATTAAAGGTAAAACATCATAAATATTTCCAAGATTTACAGAAGGAATATTTGAACCAATATAATACAAAACCCCATATGATTGCCCAATTGCAAAAATAACAGTTAATATTCTTGTATAGAAATTAATTTTCTTTTGACCAGCGTCTCCTTCTTTTTGCAGAGATTCCAATTTTGGAACAACTACTGTCATCAATTGCATGATAATTGAAGCATTAATATATGGAGCAAGCCCCATCATTAAAATAGAAAATTTTTCCATTGCTCCACCAGTCAGCATTGAATACATGCTAAAAACAGAATTTTCACCCGATGTAAAAAATTCTCGAACTCCATCGATATCTACACCTGGAACAGATATTTGAACAAGTATTCTATATACAACTAAAATTAAGATTGTATAGAATACTTTTTTTCGCAGCGTTTCCGACTGCCAGATTTGAGCCAATAAATTCATATATGTATATAAAACTATAAAAATACTAAAAATTATTCAGTATCTGAACCAACGATTGTAGATCCAGATTTTTCTGCTTTTACTTTTGCTCCAGAAGAAAATTCTACATTTTCGAATGTAACTTTTTTTGTTAATTCTCCACTTCCTAAAATTTTAATAGGACTATTTGTAGAGCTAATAATTCCTTTTTCAAGAAGAGTTAGTTCATTAACAGTTTCACCATTTTCATAGTTATTTTCGATTTTCAGAAGATTAACGGCTAAAAATGCAACTCGGTTAGGATTTCGGAACCCTTTCAGTTTAGGCATTCGTTTCCAAAGAGGAGTTTGTCCCCCTTCAAAACCAAGTTTAACACCTCCCCCACTTCGTGCATTTTGACCTTTACATCCTCGACCAGAAAAACTTCCGTATCCAGATGCATCTCCTCGTCCTCTTCGAATTCGTGACTTTCGAGCCCCTTTATTCGGCCCTACTTCGTGTAATAACATATATAAATAAAATAAAATAATAATATGCCAAAAAATTATATCGAATATTCCCAAAATATCCTAATGTTTTTTATTGAATATATTGTAAGATAAGGGATTTCTTTAATTTTACATACCAAATTCTTTTTCTTCTAAAATATCTTGAATATTTCGCATGAGATTCAATGTTATATCGTCCCATGAATATTTATTTTCACTTGCAATTTTTATATTTTCTTGTGAAAGAATATTATATTCTGAATTATCCTCTTCTTCTATATGAAACTTGTGCAAATTATACATATGCTTCATACCTCTAAATAATTCATTATATGACATCGGATCAAAAAAATAATTTGAAGGAGGACAAATTTCAGGAAAAACTCCAAAACTAGAACAAATAATCGGAGCCCCACATTTCATTGCTTCCAATAACGAAATTCCCTCTGTGTTATAAATATCTGGTTGTATAAATGCTATACATTTTGACAATATAATAATTTTATCATTACTCAAAACAGGAGGAATAATTTTTATATAATTATTTCTCGATAAAAAATTGGTAAATTTAAATGCATCTTTAAACGGTTCTTCTATTATTAATTCTACTATTGAATGAGAATATCTACCACGAAACAGCGAAAATGCTTTTAGTGTATTCTCAATTGTTTCGAGTGTTTCTTTTGAATAAAAAAAGTGTGTAGGAAGTTCATCATATTTTTTTTGTTGATAAGAACGCTCATTATATAGATCATTCATTTCTATAATATCATCAATTTCTTCCTCTTTAATATTTACATCTTCATTTGGAACAAATCGAATAATATTTTGAGTAATTCCAACATTACTTAAAAAAATAGGATTATCATCTTCATCTATCTCTTTTCGTAATTCATTTGCTAAAAATTCGGACGGAACAACATTTATATCTGCATTGCTCCAATTTTTTTTATACCATTTTTTTTCTTGGTATTTCATGTGATCTTCCAAAAAAATATCTGGAGTATGCAATGGTTTTAAGTGATTCGTAATTTGCACATGCAAACAATCTCCTTCGAGTAAAACAGGCATGGGCGTCGCAAAAAATGCAACATCAAATTTTCCTACCCACGCCATATGACCATTTTTCATAGCTAATGTTTCTACTAAATCATCTATTGCGGGGTAACCAAAAAAACGAATTAATGTATACAATCTATCAATTTCAATATTGGTATGTATCCTTCTGACATTACTATATTGATCAAACTTATATTGTGCTGGTAAGTGTTCTCCCCCTGTTGTCCAAATATAAAACACATCACTTGAATTATTTCTAAATAATGCATGACAAAAATCTTCACAAAAATATTGTCCATTTGATGGAATTTCATTAAGGAATGGTCTAAAATCAAGAAGAATATTCATTTTTTATATCTAATATAAAGAAATAGTATCATTAATGCGAAGATTAATATATAAAATAATAAAAAACCCAAAAGAAAATTCTTTTGGGTTTTTTATATGCTTTTTTAAACGTAAATTTAAAAAATTATTTAACTTCAACTGAAGCTCCTGCTTCTTCAAGTTTTGCTTTAAGAGTAGCAGCCTCATCTTTAGAGACTTTTTCTTTAACTGGAGCTGGAGCGCTATCCACAACAGCTTTAGCTTCTTTAAGACCAAGACCTGTAACTTCTCGTACAGCTTTAATAACTCCAATTTTAGAAGAACCAACCGCAGTGATGATAACATCAAACTCAGTTTGTTCAGCAACTTCTTCTGCAGCTCCTGCAGCAGCAGGTGCAGCAACAGCAGCAGCTGAAACTCCGAATACATCTTCCATGTTTTTAACAACAGCAGATAATTCTAGAACAGTAAGTTCTTTCACAAGGTCAAGGATTTTTTGTCCGTTAGCAGACAATTCTGGTAGTTCAGTACATTCTGACATAAGAATTTATTTTAAATAGTATAATATAATTTTTGCGAATAATTTTCAGTAAAGTATAATTATGCGTCTTTTTGTTCCGCAACTTGGTCAAGACATCGTACAAAACCTGAGATAAGGTTGTTTCCGATTCCAACAAAATTCGAAAGAGGTGCTTGCATAGAACCAAGCATTTGAGCATAAAGTTCTTCTTTTGAAGGTAATTTCGAAAGATTAACAATCTCTTTTGTTCCAAGAAATTCTCCGTCTACGATACCTGCAACAAGCTCAATATTTGGGTTATTTTTAGCGAAAGTAGCGATTGCTTTTGCTCCAATTACTTCATCTTCTGAAGAAACAGCAGCACCAACAGCACCGTCTAAAACTGAAAGATCAAATCCTTCAATTCCATTACTCTCAGCTGCTTTTTTAAACAATGTTTTTTTAGCAACAGTAAAAGTAACGTTTTCTTCTCGCAAAAGTGCTCGAAGGTTTTTTGAATCAGCAACTGTAAGTCCTTTATTTTTAGCAAAAACAATAGATTTAGCAGATCCAAATAATTCGATTAAAGCGTTTAAAACTTCTTCTTTTTTTGATCGTGATATAGCCATATTATATTCCAACTCCCATTTTGTCCGTCATCGCAGAAAGTGTTTAAATGATAAAACGCGTGAATAAAAAAACTCGTCTTTATTTGCGCTAGTAAAAGTGCAATTGAAAGACGAGTTTCTATAAAGAAATTTTCAAATCGAATTTGATTATAGTCTCGGCGGGGCTTATTTCTTTATCAAAAAAAATGATAAATGCCTGCTGTCTTCAACGCTAAAAGAGTATAGAGAAAATCATAGAAACAATGCAAGAGATTTTATTAATAACCGAAACATTTAAACCTTGTACAAATCTTTTCGCCAATGCTTCTCCTTGTACCAAGACCTTATCAGCTTCTATCCGTGCAACATCTGGCGGGTATCCATATTTTATTAAAAGTTTTTTTACTGCTAAACGAAGTTTTGCACGAACATCTGCTTTTTGCTCCCAATCAACCAATTTAATAGAAGAATATTTTCAAAAGCATATAAAGAGGCTAGATATGATCTAGCTCAAAAAACTAAAGCTAATAATTTTAGAAGAGGTATGTGCATATTGCACTTATAAAAACAAACATTATTTGCTACACGATCCACTTTCACAGCAATCACTACTTTCCTCCTCCGATTCATCATCACCTAATAACTCTGCATCTTGCATAAATATATCAACCATTTGTGGTGCAATACCTGTATACGTTTCTGGAGTCAGATTATATAACCGTTCTTTTGCATCTTCTGGAATTTCAAGTTTTTCAACAAATTCTCTATAATCATCTAAAGTAATTCGTTTCCCTCTTGTTAATTCTTTTAATTTTTCATATGGTTCTTCAATTTCATATTTTCGCATAACTGTTTGTACCGCTTCGGCTAAAACTTCTACATTTTTTGCAAGCTCTGCTTTACAATTTTCTGGCGACACTTCAATTTTTTCAAGCCCTGCATTCAAACTTTTTAATGCTAACAATTGATGCCCAAATGCTACTCCTAAGTTTCGTAAAACAGTAGAATCTGTTAAATCTCGTTGCCATCGAGAAATTGGAAGTTTTAATGCAAAATGGTCAAATAACACATTTGCAATTCCAAAATTCCCCTCTGCATTTTCAAAATCAATTGGATTCACTTTATGAGGCATAGCCGATGATCCAATTTCTCCTGCTTTTGTTTTTTGTGTAAATACTCCTCTTGAAATATATCCCCAAACATCTCGAGATAAATCTATTAAGATTGTATTTACTCGAATATTTGTATGCGATAGTTCTGCAATAAAATCATGTGGATCTATTTGATCTGAAAATGGATTCCATTGTAATCCTAACCCTTCAACGAATGTTTGAGATATTTCTAACCAATTTGCATCTGGATACGCCACAAGATGTGCATTAAAATTTCCCGTTGCTCCATTTATTTTTCCAAGAAATTCTTGAGACATTAAATGTTTTAATTGTGCAGAAATACGTGCAGCAAAAACAAAAATTGATTTCCCAACTGTTGTTGGTGAAGCCGCTTGCCCATGAGTTAATGCAAGTAGTGGTACTTCTTGCCATTGTTTCGATTTATTCTCTAGTATTTCTAGAATATAATCTACCGCTGGCATCATTAATTTCTGATGCGCATCTTTCAACATTAATGCATATGACAAATTATTTATATCTTCACTTGTGCATGTAAAATGCATCCATTCAGAAAGTCGCTCTAACGATGTATCTTTTAATTGATCTTTTAAAAAATATTCAACAGCTTTTACATCATGCCGAGTTGTTTTTTCAATATCTTTAACATGTTGTGCTGATTGTTCATTAAATTCTGTGAGAATAGAATCTAAAATTTTAATTTCAGTATCTGTCAATTTTCGCATTTCTGGAATATCCTCTCTTTCTGCTAAATGCTTAAACCATTCTATTTCAACTCTACATCGATATTTAATTAATGCGTATTCTGAAAAAAACTCTGAAAGTTCTGCAACTTTTGAAGAATATCGACCATCTAGCGGAGAAAGTGCGGTAATCATAAAATGATAAAAAATAAATATAAGTATACAAAGTGTATCAGTTTTTTATTATTTTCAACATATTTTATTTTATATTTAATAACTCTCTGTATCACGAGGAAAACTTTCTTCATTATCTGCTAAAACAGCACTTTTATAATTTTTTACAGCATTCACACTGTGCTCAAAAATATTTCCAAATCGTCGTAAAAATTTTGGCTGAAAATCTGAATGTGTTTTTCCAATTACATCATCAAAAACTAAAATTTGAGCATTCACATTTCTCCCTGCACCAATTCCAATAATATCACCAGAAAATATTTTTTGAGCACGCTGCGCAAAATCTGCTGGTACACATTCCAGTACTATGTTTTTCACTCCAATATCATCAAAAATTTTAATAGTTTCTAGCAATTCATTTTGTTCTGCCTCTGTTCTTGCATGCAATTGTAATTCTGATGTTTGCGGTCTTAAACCCAAATGCCCAACTATCTCAAATCCTCTAGAAATAAGTTCTAAAATTATTGAAATTATTTCTTTTCCTCCTTCTAATTTAAAACAATTCGCACCAATATTTTTAAATTTTTCTGCTGTTTCAACCGCAATTAATATATTATCTGTTGTACCAAAAGGAAAATCTAAGACTAATTGTATATCGGAATTATTTTTTTTATATATTTTATATACTGCTTCAAAATGTCTACACATTATTTCGACGGTTACCTCTCTCGTTGAATCAAATCCATATACTGTCATACCGAGCGAATCACCAACCAAAATACCATCCACACCAGATTCAATAGAAACTGTTGCAGATGACACATCATAAGCGGTAATCCAAACTTTTTTCATATATTAATCTAATTGTTCTTCTAACACTTGAATATTTTGCTCGGCAAGTTCAGCCTCTGGCATTGGAGAAGGAGAGCGTAACATTAAATCTCTTGCATTTTGGTCTTTTGGAAATGCTATAACTTCTCGAATCGTTGCTTCATCTGCCCATAACATAACAAGTCTATCTAAACCTAATGCACACCCTGCATGTGGAGGACAACCATATTCAAATGCCTTAATAATATGTCCAAATTTCATTTCAGTTTCTTCTTGAGTTAAGCCAAGAGCCGCAAACATTCGTGCTTGCATTTTTGGATCATGAATTCGAACAGAACCTCCTCCAAGTTCAACACCATTCATAATTACATCATATGCATACGATTTTACAGACATAGGATCCGATTCTAATCGTTCTAAATCTTCTGCTTGTGGTTGAGTAAATGGATGATGAGCTGATTGAATAGATCCGTCATCTTTTTTCTCAAACATTGGAAAATCAAGAATCCATGCAAATGCAAATTCGTTTTTATTTTTTAAATTAAACATATTTCCAAGTTCCGATCGAACTGCACCAAGTGGTTCTGTAGATGCTATAAATTCTCCGGCTCCAAAAAATACAACATCTCCTGCTTGTGCTTTTGTTTTTGCAACGACCTCAGCAATAAACTCAGGGTTTGAATTTTTTGCAACAGGTCCACTTTCTTCACCTACTCGTAACCATGCAAGTCCTCCTGCTCCATGTTGTTGAGCAAGTTTTGTTAAATTATCAATATCTTTTCGAGAAAGAGATCCATTCGCTTTTTCTGCTTTTAATGCAAATAAACATTCAGATTTTTCAAAAACTCCAAATCCAGAACTTTTTGCCTCAATAGAAATATTTACAAATTCCATTCCAAATCGTAAATCTGGTTTATCACTTCCATAATTTTCCATAGCTTCTTGCCATGTCAATCTTCGAAATTTATTATCTACTAAATGCTTTTTCCATTCTTTTTGTGGAGCACATTTTTCTGTTAATTCATGCAACATTCCTTCTATTACTTGAATAACATCTTCTTGTTTAACAAAACTCATTTCCAAGTCTAATTGTGTAAATTCTGGCTGACGGTCTCCTCGTAAATCTTCATCTCGAAAACATCGTGCAATTTGATAATATTTATCAATTCCTCCAACCATACACATTTGTTTCAGTTGTTGTGGAGATTGTGGCAATACATAAAAATCTCCTGCGTGAAGCCGAGATGGAACAAGATATTCTCGAGAACCTTCAGGAGTTCCTTTTACCATAATTGGTGTTTCAATATCAAGAAAATCGTTATCATGAAAATAATTTCGAATGACATGCGTCATATCATGTCGCAATTTCATATTTTTTTGCATTTTTGCCCGACGCAAATCTAAATATCTATACTCAAGTCGTAAATCTTCTCTCACATCTTTTTCTGTTGAAATTTCAAATGGAGGTGTTTTTGAAGTATTTAAAACTTCAAGCTTTGTAACTAAAAGCTCTACTTCTCCTGTTTCAAGATTTGGATTTGTAAGCCCTTCTCCTCGAGGTCGAACCGTTCCTGTAACTTTTAACACCCATTCGATTCGAACTTTATCAACAACTGCATGCGCTTCTTTTCCTGCAGCTGGATCAAATACAAGCTGTGTAATTCCGTATCTATCTCGCAAATCAATAAAAACAATTCCTCCATGATCTCGTCTATGAAAAGTCCACCCAGAAAGCGTTACTTCTTTCCCTGCATCTTTAATTCGTAATTCTCCACATGTGTTTGTTCGAAACATATTTTGTAAATAATTTATATAACAATTCTATAAAGAGTATATCAAATATACAAACATGAAAAGAGTGAAGTTTGAATTTTAACTTAATATAACTTGAATTTTATTTTTAAATCAGTATAATAACTTATTCAGAATATTGAGAAATAATTAACCTATAAGACGTAAGATCTCCTTAATATAAATATTTTCAGCTTTTTTAAAGTCAGCATCCGAAATTTTATATTGAATTTCATGTGCTATTTTATTTCTCAACTTATGCGCAAACCAAATATCATTTCTTGATAAAAATCTAAAATTTTTATTGTTTTGTATTTGTTTCATTTTTTTCCCAGTGCTTCCTGTACATTGATAAAACCTTAAAACTTTATCTAATATTTTATCATATTCTAATATTTTTTGATTATTAAAAGAATAAGGATAAGATTTATTCTTTTTTAATAAATTTCTAATTTGAGAAGCAAGCTTCTTTTTTATTTGAAAAGATAAAATGACGGCTTGAATACTTTTATATAACTTATACAAAAGTAAAAATATAATAAAAACTCCAACACTCCAAAAGAAAGGTACAATAAAACCCTTCTCTTTTAGGAAATTAAAAAATATCAATTCTATACCACTCATACAAAATTTATCTTGAAACAACCTCTTTTATAATTTCGGCTGCTCTTTTTGTTCCCTCATACGATAAATTTGGAAGACTCACTCTAATCACTCGTGTTCTATCTTTTTTGTGCCGATCTGACCGTGAAAAGAATAAATTTGCAGGCATTACTACAACTCCCAACTTGGCAATATCCTCCATTACGGCTTCAATATCTCTCAATTTCGAAGTTTCAGATTCGATAGTTTCCAAATCTACCATTCCATAATAACTATTTCCATTATGCTGCACTTCTAAATTTTTATAAAAAATTGTAACTTTTTTTCGAAGCATTTGTACATATTCAGCTCTTTCAGGTTTTCCTAAAATTACATGTGATAAAGAAATTGCAACAGATGGTCCTGGAATCCCCGTAATATGCTGAAATAATCCAATATTTTTTCCTCCAGGAGATTTTGCTAAAAATAATAAATGCCTAATATTTTTATACTTTTTCAAAAAATAATTTTGCAATATATTATTAGTAATATAATCATTTGCTTCATCTGATACATAAATATCTCCTGCTCTCACACCCGTTGCTCTTTCAATTTTTGAAAGTGAATCTACTTGAATAAGTCTTTTTCTTGCCTGTGGATAATGACAAATAGTTTGAGTATCATCAAAAAATCGAAGATATACACTATCTGTAATAATTAGCGAGTTATGTTCCTCGGCAATATCAATAATTCCTTTTAAAAACGTATCACTACTTGCAAATCCAGTAGGGTTATTTGGATCAATTAAAATAATTGCCCGTACTTTTTTCTCTAAATTCTCTATTTTTTTTAAATCTGCAGGATCAATTTCTCCAGTTTGTGGATCAACAGAAACTGAAACAACATTAATTCCTCGTTCTTCAAAAAGATTATTATATGGTGCATACACAGGCGAAGTCATTACAACCGTATGCCCTCGTTTTAAATACTCAATTCCTTCACTTCCCAATGCCTTAAATGTTGCACCAATCCCATGCGAAGCGCCCATAATTCCAATAAGCTCATGTGCTTTTACCTTTACACCCAGATACTCAGAATATTCTTCTGCCATTGTTGCCTGCAAAAGTGGATGCCCTGCTGGTTGAGGATACCGACCTCCCATTAAATTTGAATATTTAAAAAGTTCATAATAAATATCAAATCGTGAGTAATTTAAATTTTGTGCGTTACAAATTACCTCTAAAGCAGAAATAAATTCTTTCCAATCTACTATTAATTCTTTTGCTAAATCTTTTGAATATTTCTCGTTTGCAACTTTTTCAACAATAAGTTCAATTTCAGTTAATTCAGCTTCAGTTCGTTTAAAAAATAAATTCGTACTACTCTCAATATTATGATTATTAAACTCAATATCAAGCATTGCAATAAACGAAAAAAATTGTCGAGATCTTACATTAGGTGAAAACCCATATCCCGGTTCACCTTGTGACAAATCTAAAACATTAATTGCTCCGACTTCTTTCTCTGCAATCTCTTTTAATTTACGAAATGCCAAAAATGGAATTGTTTCATCTATCGAGAATGAATATTTCATGTGTTTTATAAAAATATATAAATATTGTAGGCAGAATAACACAAATGAACACATAGATACAAATTTAAATAATAAAAAAAACACGAAGAGTACATCTTCGTGTTTTTTTAAATCATACTCGTTCTGTTATTATCACTATTAAACTTTTCGTCGTAAAAATGCCGGAACCTCTAAATCATCAAGATTTGGAGAAGATTTTTTTTCAGAATTATCAATTGTTTGCGGTCTGCTAGAAGTAGTTTGTATAGATTTTTTATCAGATTTTAACGACAAAGACCGAAGTCCCGACTGCTCAGTTTTATGATTTTTTCGAGATAATGGTGTATCCTCCATTACCGAATCGTCATCAAAACCAGTCGCAATCACAGTACATTTAACCTCCCCTGTATATGAATCATTTACGACTGCTCCAAAAATAATATTAGCATCCTCATCTATATACTCAGTAATAATTTCTGCTGCTTCATTTACCTCAAACATTGAAAGATCAGTTCCTCCTGTAATATTTAATAATAAACCTTTTGCACCATTGATAGACTGCTCAAGAAGTGGTGATTCAATTGCAGCAGTTGCAGCATCTGCTGCTCGTGTTTCACCAGTTCCAAATCCAATTCCCATTAATGCAGAACCTGCAGATTTCATAACAGATTTAACATCTGCAAAATCGACATTAATTAAACCATGAACGGTAATTAAATCAGAAACCCCCTGAATACCTTGCCGAAGAACTTCATCCACAATTGCAAACGCCTCAGTTAATGGCATTTTTTTATCAATAAGCCCAAGAAGTCTATCATTTGGAATTGTGATAAGAGTATCAACACTTGCTTTTAATTGCTTCAAACCCTCTGCCGATTGTTTTCGTCGTTTTGCACCTTCAAAAGAAAATGGTTTTGTCACAACTGCAACCGTTAAACAACCTAACTCTTTTGCTATTTCAGAAACAACTGGAGCAGAACCTGTCCCAGTTCCACCACCCATTCCTGCAGTAATAAAAACGAGATCTACACCTTCTAATGCTTTTCGAATTTCTTCAGAAGATTCTTCTGCAGCCTGTCTTCCAATTTCTGGATTTGCTCCTGCCCCAAGACCCTTTGTAGTTCCTTTTCCTATATTAATTTTTTCTTCAGCTCCAGTCATTTCCAATGCCTGAATATCAGTATTAATCGCAACGAAACTAACCCCTTTCACATGGCCAATCATTGCAGCTAGGGTATTACCACCTGCTCCACCACATCCAATAACTTTAATAACAGCCCCTGGTCCAAATTGCTCCAACGTAGGAACTTCTACATTTTTTGTAGGTATTCTACGTAATTTAGAGCTATTCCCTGAAAAAATATCTTTAATTCTTGAGTCTGACATACTTTTTATTTTAAATTTTTATAAATAATATTTTTATACATTACTATGGTAATAGTTTTTTAAAGAAATCTCCAATCATTTTTGCAATTGCCGTAAAATCAAAGGAAACATCCGAACGTAACTCCTTGTTATCGTTATGAACTCCCCAAAGAATTAAACCAACAGCAGTTGCATACGAAGGGTCATTTATTTGATCAACCATTCCTTGCACTCCCTGCGGATATCCTACTTGAACAGGAATAGACAAGACTTCTCTTGAAAGTTCTAATGTTCCAGCCATTTTCGAACCTCCTCCTGAAAGAGTGGCTCCTCCGGGCAAAACTCCATCTCTACCAACAAGCTTCAATTCCTCTTTTACTAGCATTAAAATTTCATAATACCGAGCTTGAATAATTTCGGATAAATGTTTTCGTGATACAATATGAGAATCTATTTTAGAAATTTTTTCTAAATCAATTTCTTCATCCTCTAGAACTTCATTTACAATATTTGTTCCATATCCTATTTTTAATCGCTCAGCTGCGTCAATTGACGTCCTCAACCCAATCGCAATATCTTTTGTAACACTGGCTCCTCCTATTGGAACAATAGCAGTATGAACAAGAGAACCTTCTTCATATACAGTAACAGATGTAGAAGAAGAACCAATATCGATTGCAACAACTCCCAATTCTTTTTGTCTTCGAGTCAATACAGCCTCTGCAGACGCAAGCGGAGCTGGAATAATATCATTTACATCTATAGATGCTTGATACGCAGATTTTTCAAGATTTTTTAAAATTGAAACATTTCCTGTTATAACATGAGCATCTACCTCCAAACGAATTCCAGACATTCCTAAGGGATTTTGAATATCACTCTGATCATCTATGGCAAAGGTTCTGGGGATAATTCGTAAAATATGAGCATTTCGTCCAATTGGTGCATTTTGAGCAGCCTCAATAACTCTTTGAATATCTGCATCAGAAATTTCCTGATGAGACACTGCAATAACCCCTCGAGAAGGAGTCGTTTCAATATGTGAACCAGAAGTACCAAGGTAAACATGATGAACGGCAAGTCCACTCATTCGTTCTGCATTTTCAACTGCAGTATTGATATTAGAGACAACTTCTTCAATACTCGAAACCATTCCGTCACGAATCCCTAAAGATTCAGCCTCCCCTATTCCTACAACATGCGGTTCTTTCTGATCAGGAGAAATTACAGAGATTACACATCTCACTTTTGAATTTCCAATATCCAGCGACGCAACAACTTGTTCACGAGCCATAAACAGGAGTCGGTAAAAAAACAAATATAAACTTTTCTGATTAAGAATGCCATATTTTCAAACAAAGAGAAAGTCTTTTTGATTTTTGTATAAAATTATGGCTTGAATTTAGATTTAATTATTTTTCTATAATCTTTATATATTCACCACTTTTCAATTTTATTGTTACATTTTTAATTAACGCATCTTTATTTTCTAAAATTGCATTCATATTTTTTTTTACAATTATATTATTTTTTTGTATATCTTTTAAAAAAATAGTATATCTGATTTCTGCCAATTCTTTTGGCACAAGATTTTTAGAAAGAGTATTAATTTTTTTTCCTGTTTCCTCACTCTTTATTAAATTTTTATTTTTTATAAACTGCTTATAACTATCAAATAATTGTTTCTTTTGATTTCGCAATTCTTTTATTTCAGCTTTTAATAATTTTTCTGTATTCGAAAAATATGTAAAATATTCTGTTCCACTATCACTCAACACTTCTCCCAAAAGAATATATTCATTTATATGATTTTCTCGTAATTTATAATCATCTCCAATAATATTTAATTCTTTTACTAAATTTCTTTTTGCGAATACTTCAATATCTCGTAATTTCCCCATATATTGGCCAGAACGAGAGTATTTTTTATTTTTTTCCAAATCTAAAGTATTAAATATAAAATCTCTATTATTTTTTTCTAATAAATATACATCTGTCTCAGAAATAGGTATATTTTTTGCATACATATAGCGAAGAGATTGAAGCATAAGGAAATTTTGATCAACAATTGTTTGAGATGTATTCATAAGAAAAACATGTGAATTTAAATGAAAATCATCTTGAACCCCTACTATTAATGTATCTCCTGCCTTTGCAACAAATAAAACAATAAAAAATGGAGCTATCAATAAAAACATGAAAACATAGCTCACAACAAATAAATTAGCCAACACTGTTTTATATAAAAAATTCATCAAGTTATTATACTAGAAAATCAACATCTATAAAAGGGATTTTTTTCGGATTATAGCCCGTATTACGATAATGTTATACAGATTTTATCATCTTTTTATAAAAAATTATGTCATTTCCTTATTCTCCATTTGCGATGCTCAGCCTATTATTCCTTTCAGGATGTGGAAATATTGAAATTCCAGAAAGTATTCCAACTCCTATTCCAGTTACAACACTTCCTTCTACAAATACCTCAAGCCCTACACCGATTATATCAATAGACACCAATTCATGCACCGCAATTCAAGAAGAACGAGATAGTTTTTCAGAAGCAATAACCGTTTTGCAAGAAGAACTTGAAACATGTCAAACCGAAAAAAAACAATTACAATCTCTTTCTTTCAATTCTTCTTCATCAGAAAACCAAATACAACAATTTGCCCCAATATTAAAAAAATATTTAAAAGAAACAAAACAAGAGGAATATAAATTTGACGAATGTGGAACTCTATCAGTTGCGACACACAAACCGTGGTTTAATGACTTCAAAGCATCACTTCAAAATTCTACATTTTATTTTTCAGCTGCAGATCGACAACTTCAAAGTTCTGATTTTTACACTGTCTGTACTTCGAATGAAGGAAAAACTGCATTATTTTTAGGAGCAAGTGCAGATGGGAAAAAAGAATTTCACCTCCTAAAATACGATTTTGACAAAAAACATTTATCAAGTGCCATTTTGTTAAACGGAACATGCGATTTGTGTCCAAATAAATTTGGAAAACGATTTGGAGCATATATTACATTAAATGCATCATATGGAAGCACAACAAAAGTATTTAATTATTACTATGATACAAATTTAATTGAAGAAAAATAATATTTCACTTGCATTATAATTCGAAATGAAGGAAAATGTTTTGGCAAAAAGATTTTTTCGGGGTTTAGCTCAGTTGGCTAGAGTGTGCGCTTTGGGAGCGTGAGGCCACAGGTTCGAGTCCTGTAACCCCGACCATTTAAATTTTTTTCCATTTTCTTGAAATCCAAGAAGCTATAAACGCCTATAATAAGGGCGTTTTTTTGTGTAATAAATTATTTACATTTTTACCCTCCAAGCAATGCTGCCAAAGGATCAACCCCACTCTCAGAACTTGTAGGCGTAGGCGTAGGAGTCGGAGTCGGAGTTGAAATAGCAGTAGAAAGAGGTGTTACAACACTTGTTGCCATTGCCGTCGATGTTAGTGCAGCAGAATATATTGGAAGTGGTGTTATACCTCCCGCTGAATGTAATGTTACGGTTGAAGCAGGAGTATTTTCACTCGTTACAGCTGTGACTTGTGGAGTTGGTGTTGAAAGCGGCAAAGGCGTTGTAGAAAAGACAGGAGTAGGTGTTGCCGAATATTTTAAAATATTATTTTCCTGCGTATGAATTGTTCCACCTGAAATTCCCGAACTTGAATTTGTTGAACCATCTGTTCCTATATAATTATTTGGATTTGTATTATTTTTTATATCTTCTGAATGAGAAGAACTTGAATCTTTTAGTTCTGATAATACCTCTCCATATTGAGCAGAAAATAAAGTAAAATCTTTAAAATCTACTTTTCCATCTCCATCAAAATCTCCAGAATTTACCTCATTATATGTTTTTCCATACACTGCAGCAAACAAAGTAAAATCTGAAAAATCTACTTTTTTATCATTATTAAAATCTGCAGTTCCATATAAATTTCCTAAATTTTCTCCAAGTGGTGCAGAAAATGCATTAAATTGAATCAATTTTCGTTTCTCTATTTTTTTATTATAAATAGAAGAAATACCTTGGTAATATAAGTTATATTTTGCCCCTGCTTGTTGACTTTTTGTTGTAACCTCCAAACTTGTTTTATTTTTTAGCCTTAAATCTAAAATTTCAAGCCTATCCTTTGTTCCTATTTTTAAAATTAAAATATTTTCTTTATTTAAAATAGAAGAAGCCAAAAGCGATTGTGAAAATTCAAGAGTTACTTTTTCGGGTGAAGCTGTTGAAATATTTGTAAGCTTAAAATTTGGACGGTCTTTATCTGGTGGCATAAAATATCCAGTAAAATTAAAAATTCTATCTGCAAATGACGAATACACTAACCCTATTTTTTGCGAATCAATATTTAATGCATAATCCTTGTTTTCTTTTTGTTTTTCTGTTTTTAATGTTACAAGTTTTCCATCTGGACTCGCTGTAACACTATAAATATCTAATCTTTTTGTTTTATCGTTTGCATTTGTAATTTTAAACAATTCAGCCTTTAACTGAGATGGGTCAATTGCTTTTTTAAATACAATTTGAATTTCATTATTTCTCACAGCTTGCACAACTGAAACTTTATTTGTGCCATCTTGTAAAATTGTGTCTATCGTTCTCACTGGTATTTTTAGAGTTCCCGCACTACTATTTTTATTTTTATCAATTGCTGTAATCTCTAAAATATAATCTTCATCTCGTGCTTTAGTTGTTTTTGGAATAATTAAATCTGAAATATAATACCATTGTCCGTTATTTTCTTTCATAATCGGTTGCATGCACAATAATGTTCTGGTTGAAATACACTGTTCTTGTCCATTTATATCTTTTGAAGAAGTTCCCTTTGGAAGCTCCGCGCCTTTAAATAGTGCAGTATTTCCTAATTTTAAAATAACATGAGACATATCATCATCTACATCTTTTACAAACACATATGCCGAAAAATTTGTTTCCCCATCAGAAATTGCCTCAATTGGCGTTATATAATTTTTATCAGATAAAATTTGTGGTGGTCGCCCATTATCTGCACTATGATCAATCTCTATCCATAATGTTTTAGCTGATTCATTTCCCTCTTTATCCGTTGCAGAAATTCTAATTTCCTTTTTCCCAACAGATGCTGCCATAGGTAAAATAAGAATATCAGACGAATACCATTGAGAACGCCCTTCAATAGCTCCTCCTTTTAATGTTAAAGGCGGAAGACCTAAGCTTGATAAATTTGCAGATACGTTTGTAATATTATCAGCTCCTTGTGGATCTGTAACTTTTGTATGAATTTGAAAAGTTGTTTTTCCATCTTTTACTAAATGATTTGATGGTGTGATATATGTATCGTCACTTGTCATACTTGGAGCTCCTCCATTACTTCGTGAAACCGTAATTGTTTTAATTTTTTCAGCTTCCTCTCCTTGTGCATCAATAACTGTTAATTTTATTTCATATACACCGTCTGCAACAGATTCTGGAATAACTAGAATTGTTTGATTTTCAAAAAATCGTGTTTTACTACTTTTTTGCCCTGTGTTTAATGCTTTTAAAAATATTGTATTTAATTGTAGTGCTGATAAATCTACTGCAACTGTTGTAATATCTTCTCCTCCATCTTCATCTTTTATTTTTGCCGAAATTAACATTGGATGATCTCTATCTGACGGATTTACACTTGTTGGAGTTATAGTGAACTCTTCAATAACAGGTGCAATAGATGACGTTGTATCACGTGAAACCCATAGTGAAACAAATCCCTGTGCATGTATTCCTGATTTATTCTGTGCAACAATTGGAATTTTATACGGAGTTATTGAAGTAGCAACGGTTTCAGGAACAGTTATATTTTCCAATACATAAATTTGCATTCCATTTTCAATTTCTCCTTTTCCTAAAACTACAACGGCTGGTCCATTAATTATTCGTAAATCAGCTGTAACTTTTTCTAAATCGGCAAGCCCCCTCGTATCATCCACATATACATATAAATTTGTTGTATCGTTTCCGTTATTCTTTACTTTTTTAGGTGAAGCATAACTTTTATCTGACAAAATTTTGATTTCATCTTTTTTCAAATCTTCTACAATAAATGCAGATTTCTTTATCAGATTTTTTGAAACCCCTCCATCTGTCCATTTAAATTCTATATCATATACTTGTTTTAAAATATTGCTTGGAACTTTAAATTTTACATTTATTTCTGTACTACTTATTTTTTCTAAATTGTATGTTCCTGCATATGCTTGTAAATCTGCTGGAATATTTTGTCCAGTAACCGTAATTTCTTCAGTTGTATTAATAACCACTCTATACGGAGAAATATTACTAAACGTAAATACTTTTGGTGCGGAAGCCGCCGTGTAAATAACCGTATTTTTTCCACCTAAAAATAAATCATTATTCGTTTCAAAATACTTTGGATTTAACGATAAGACATATCTATCCTGCGGAGTTTGCACTGCAGTTTTTAGAATGTATTTCTTTTTATTTGTTGTATCTTGTTCAACTGAATACACTTCTATATTCTGATTCGCATTTGATATTTCAAAATAAATACGTTTCATACTTTCTTTTTTTGGTTCTTTTATAAACTCAACCGAAATAGTTTCATTATTAATCGCAATTACTCCATTTGGTGCTACAATTCCAAATTCTTGATCATATTCTTTTTTTGTATTATTCAGTGCAAATTTCAACTGATGATATTCAGTCATATTTGTTTCATGGTCTTGTAATGTTTGTTTTTTTATCATTACAACATACTCCTGAGTTGGTTCTAATTGTAAATTTATAATTGTAACTGTTTTTCCGTCTACAGATACTTCAAATTTTGTATTTTCATCAATAATATTTTTATTATTTTCACATCCAGTTTCATCACAAAGTTTACATGTTTCTAGATTTGTAAATTTAAAAATTTCAAAATCATCTAAATTAATAGTGTCTTCTTTTAATGCATTAAAAAATTCTAAGACAATTGTATTATTATTAATTCGTGATGCACTTTTTATTTCAGGTCCTTTATCTGATACATTTTCAGGATATAAAAATATATCAGTAAGGTATCCCATAAGTGGTTTTTCACTTGCACTTTCAATATAATATACACGAAATGGATCGGGATTATGCAAATCTTGAATTCGCATCGTATCATTAAATTTTACCGTAATTATTTTTTTATCTGAACTAATACTAAATGTTTCAACTTCCAATGTTTTGGATTGAAAATCTCTCAACTGAACACTATTTGTATTTATTTCTTCCGAAAAGGTGAGCTTAATAGTATTTTCTTCAATACTAACAATTTCTGTTTTAATTATTTGAAAAATTGGAGATTTATCTTTCGCAACAAAAAATGAAATAGGATTCGTTTCACTTTCAATTTTTTCTCCTTTTTTTCCAATAGCTTCATTCACAAATGCGAATGTATATTTTTCACCTCCCAATAAATCTAAACGCTTAAATATAATATTTTCTTTATCTACATGTACTGTCGAAAACTCATTTTTTGCTTCTGGAGAAAAAGTAAAATCATCAAGAGTTATATCATCTTTCAATAAATTATTAAATTGAATTTTTAATTCACCATTTTCACTCACTGTAAATTCATCAATTCGTAATTCTGCAAAATCGTGTAAAATTTTAATATTACCATTAGCTGTTTTTGCAGATTTTTCCTGCATATCAGACCCAATAATTTTCATATTGTTTAATTTCAATTCTATGTTTTGCACTTCATTTGTAAGTCCTTCTTTTACGGTAAACGAGAAAAACAAAAATTCTTTTTCTGAATCTATAGCGATACTATCTCCACCAGTTGCCCCAACAACAGATATTTTTCCCTCAATATTTGTATTTTCTTGTACAAAAAAGTTTTTCCCTTCTAACGCTGTATTTTTTGTACTAATTCCTTCAAACTGAAGAGCATTATGCGGAAACTCTATATCAAACGAAAAACCAAGTAATGAATCAACTTTTACATGTGTTTTTACAATAATTTCTCCAACTTGTCCTACCTTACTTTTATAAGTATCGGGAATATAAAACACCGTGTCGGTTTCCAATATTTGTGTATTTTCAGTTTCGGAAAAGAGATCTGCTGTTAAAAAATTTGAATTTGTAAAAAAGAAGCTAGAGCCGATAGTTACCAGCAAAGCAAGTGATCCAAATAGAAAATTTTGTATTTTTGTTATTTTTTTCATCATCATGAAATTAATTTTTATATATGTTTATTTAAAGACTTGTACTCATCTTTTAAATAATTCAGATAATTATATCATAAAAAATATATTTTTACAAGCTTTCTCAAAAAAGGAAAAATTCAAGTACAATTTCTTCACCATCGATTTCTACTTTCACAATATTTTTTCCTGATATTTCCTTAATATATAATTTCAAAAAGGGCGACCACAAGGGTACGCCCCTACAAATTTCCCTACCCAGAAACTTTCAACCCAAACACAATTTCTTCTCCGTCAATTTCTACTTTCACAATATTTTTTCCTGATATTTCCTCAACCTTTTTTCGTGCAACAGTTAACGTGTCATGATCAATTATTTTTCCAAATTTTTCATAACTTTCTATAATTTTTGCTGAAGTTGTTGCAAATTCTATTTCAATTCTATTTGAAATTTCAAACCCAGACGATTTTCGTCCTTCTTGAATCGCTCGAATTAATTCTCTCGAAAGTCCTTCTAATGCTAAATCTCCAGAAATTTCTGTGTCTAAAAGAACTACCGCATTACTATTTCCATCTCCTTCTATTCCCTCGGCACATTCAAATCCAAATTCAAATTCATTTAAATCTGGATTTCCAGATAAAATTTCTCCAACCAATGAGATATCTCCATTTTCTAAAATTTCAAACTCCCCTGCTTTTCCAGCTTTAATCACTTCTTGTGTTTTCTTTCCAAATCGTTTTCCTACAACTCGTGCATTTGCTTTCACAATTTGTTTTGCTAGTCCGTCTAAATTATCTAAAATTACCACATTTTTCACATTACATTCTTCTTTCAAAATTTCTAAATCAGATTCTGTAAATTCAATTTTTCCAGACAATGCAAATGAAAGTTTTGCCAAAGGTTGACGCAATTTTATTTTTTTTCGTGTTCGAATTGCCGAAGCCAATTTAATTGTATCTCTCAACAATTTTGTTCGTTCCGATAATTCTGGATTTAAAAATTGCTGTGCACTTTCTGCTAAATTTTGAAGATGAACAGAATTTTCCACTTCATTTCCTGTTAAATTTTTCCATAAATTTTCTGCAAAAAATGGAGAAATTGGTGCTAACATTTTTGCTACATTTTTTAAAATAAAATGTAATGTTTCATATCCAGATATTTTTTCTGCCGAAATTTCACTTGTCCAAAATCTATCTCGTGACCGACGAACATGCCAATTTGTTAATGAATCTACAAAATCTGGGAATCCACGTAATGCATCATCGAGTTTATACGCTTCAAATTTTTCAGTAAATTCAGAGCGTAATTCTTCATATTCCGACAAAATCCATTTATCTAAATCTGTTTTTGGTTGTAAGGTATTTGTTGCCTGCCATTCATCAATATTTGCGTATGTAGAAAAAAATGCGTATACATTTTGTAAAGGAAGAAGAATTGTTTTTACCACTTCTTGCACTCCATTTTCCATAAATCTAAAATTTTCTGCCCGTACCACAGGCGACGACAACATATAAAATCTCATTGCGTCAGCTCCATATTTATCAAAAATAATATTTGGATCAGGATAATTTTGTTTTGATTTACTCATTTTTTGCCCATCTTCAGCTAAAACAATTCCGTTTGTAATAACATTTTTATAAATATTTTCACCTATCAATGCACACCCCAAAACGTGAAGCGTGTAAAACCACCCACGAGTTTGATCTAATCCTTCAGCAATAAAATCAGCTTGTACAGGTTTTTCAAAATTTTCATTTTGAAAATGCACTCCTCTACTCGCATATGGCATTGCCCCACTTTCAAACCAGCAATCTAAAACTTCTGGAATTCTTACCATTTT
>DQTD01000095.1 GCA_016839105.1 Candidatus Altimarinota bacterium | reverse complement strand
TATGGAAAAAAAGATAACTATATAAAAAGGTTACTTATCTGCTTGTAGTTCAGTAAAAAAATACTTTTTACTTACGGTAGAAAAAAAAGAGCCGATATTTTCCAAAAAAATGCGTAATTTCTTCAGTATTATTATGGTTAGCTAATTTAATTTCCATTTTAGTTTAAAATTAAAAATATTTTCCAGTCACAGAACTTTTATTTTTAGATATCTCAAAAGGCGTACCTTCTGCAATAATATATCCGCCTTTTTCTCCGCCAAAAGGCCCTAGGTCAATTATCCAATCTGATTGCTTCATAACCTCTACATTATGTTCAATAACAATCACAGAGTTTCCATTATCTACAATTCTATTTAACAAGCTTAATAATTTTTCAATATCTGCAAAATGCAACCCTGATGTTGGTTCATCCAAAACAAAAATTTCTCCTTCTTTATGTAATTTGCTTGCTAACTTTAATCTTTGAGCTTCACCACCAGAAAAAGTATCATGTGTTTGACCCAAGGTTAAATATCCTAAACCAACTTCTATAAGCATTTTTAGTTTTCTTTGAATTATTTCCTGTTTAAAAAAACTATTTGCCTCACTCACTGTCATGTCTAATACGTTGTGAATATTTTTTTCATTGTAGGTATATTCTAAAATTTCTTTTTGATATTTTTTACCTTGGCAAGTTTCACAGATAGTTTTTATATCTCCCATAAAATGCATATCAATTTTGATAAAACCTAAACCTTTGCAATCAGGACAAGCACCTTTAGAATTTGAACTAAATAAACTATTTGAAACCTTATTCTTTTTGGCAAAAATATTCCTTATCTCATTAAATATTCCAGTATAAGTTGCTATATTTCCTCTTGCTGTTCCTGTTAAAGGTGATTGGTCTATTAGAATAATCTTTTCATTAGTAAATTGTTTGATAAATTCATCAATAATTAAAGAGCTTTTGCCTGAACCGGAAACTCCTGTAATTGAACAAAATGTTTTTAATGGGATTTTTACATTGATATTTTTTAGATTGTGTATTTTTGCGTTTTTAATTGTAAGATATTCCTTAGATATTCTAGTCTTTTGTTTAAAATTGGATTTTTGACCTAAATATTTTCCTGTGATTGATGGAGACGATTTTAATTCTTTAAAATCTCCTTTAAATGTTATTTGTCCACCCTCTCTACCCGCCCTAGGACCAATCTCGATAATATGATCTGCTTTTTGCATGATTAAATCATCATGTTCAACAACAACCACTGTATTGTCAGCTTCTTTAAGTTGGTATAAAATTTTAATTAAGTTATCTCTATCTTTAGGATGAAGTCCTGCTGTTGGTTCATCAAGAATGTAAACCATTTCAATTAAATCGGAGCCGAGTTCTCTGGCAAGTTTTAATCTTTGTGATTCTCCGCCTGACAAAGTGTCAAGACTTCTATTAAGAGATAAATATCCTAAATCAATATCAATCAAATGATTTGTTGTTTCTACAATTCTTTCAACCAATTCTTTAGCTTCAATATTTTTTATTTTATTTATTTCACTAATAAAAATATCTAACTGCATGTTGGAAAATTCTCCAATATTTTTATCATTAATTTTTGAGCTAAGGGCTTTTGTGTTTAATCTGCCACCATTACATGTTTCACAAGGTTTTTTTTGCCAATATTTTTTCTCATTTTTTGCTTTGTTTTCAGAAATTCCTCTTAAGTCCATAGCTCTTCCAGTAAGACGAGTTATAATTCCTTCATGACTAAAAGATTGAATAAATCCTTGGTCTTTGTTACTTAAAACAATTTTTGGTGAATATAATAAAAAATCAAGTTCTTCTTTAGAGTAATCTTTTATTAGCTTATCTAGATCTAATTTTTTTGATAATTTAATAATATTAAAATATCTTGAGTCCGGTTTAAAAATATTAATTTGACAAGCTCCTTCATTTAATGATTTTTCAAAGTCTATAATTGATTTGGGGTCAATAGTATATTCAGTTCCCAATCCTTTACATTTTTGGCATGCTCCCTTGGGACTATTAAACGAAAAATGCCCAGCACTTAAATTTTTTTTAGAACCAAATCTTGAGAATAAAAGTCTTAGATAGGTATAAATTTCTGTGCTTGTCCCAACTGTTGAACGAGGGCTTCCTCTCAGTTTTTTTTGGTCAATGGCAATTGTCGGAGATAAGTTTCTGATTGAATCTACATCTGCTTTTCCAGTTTTTTTTAATAATCTTGCGGCAAAAGTACTAATTGATTCTAGGAATTGTCTTTGTCCTTCTGCAGCAATTATATCGTATGCAATTGTAGATTTTCCAGAACCTGAAACACCAACCAAAACATTAATCTTATTTCTAAGAATTTCTATATCAATATTTTTAAGATTATGAGTTTTGGCACCTTTTATTATTATGTTCTTCATCATATGTAAAATAATTGTTTTAAAGTTATAAATAAATCGTTTTCGTAACGGAGTGGAGAAAACACTATATTATCCCCCTCTTTTGTTTTGGAAAAAATCAAATTTATTCCCTTTTTTAGAAAGCCTATCTTTATTATACATCGAGAAAAATATTTTTTGAATTGCGTATAACTAAACTGTACGAACTTGGTACATTGTGTAGAAGAATTTCATAAAATTCACTACGTGTAAGTTTACTATATGCAAACCTTATTTTTTATCAAAAGATTTTCTAGTTTTTCCATCGGAGTAATGTATTGTATTCATCAATGTTTTCTTTTAGT
>DQTD01000024.1 GCA_016839105.1 Candidatus Altimarinota bacterium | reverse complement strand
GAAAGGAATCGGAAATAAAGCTGGTTCACAAAAAACACCAACTGGAAGTTTTATAATAAAAGGAAGAGGAAAAAGAGCCTTACATCGTAAAAACAATGTAACTGGATACTTTTTACACATGGCGGGAATTGAAAATTCAAATTCAAATGCATATGCTAGAGGTATTGGAATACACGGAATGCCAACTAACGATGCAGGAATTGCAAACGACGGAACCACCACACATGGCTGTATAGGAATGACAAATGAAAATATTCAAAAATTATATAATCTAATGAGAGGAAAACAAACATTTGTAGAAACTATTACATAATAACAAATAATTTTATATTCGCCATTTTTCTAAATCTTCCCAAAAACTTGGGAAGGTTTTTTTTGTACATTCTGGGTCTAAAATTTTTACATTTTCCACAACTGTTCCCAAAACCGCAAAACTCATCGCGATTCTGTGGTCGTCGAAACACTCAATTTCTGCTCCGTGAATTTTTTTTGAATCTCCCCAAATTTCAATATAATCAGTTCCTGTTTTTACCTCAATTCCCATTTTTCGTAAATTTGTTTCCATAGCAAAAAGTCGGTCGCATTCTTTGTGTCGTAAAGTAGAAAGACCTGTGATTTTTGTGTATCCATCAGCATATCCGCATAACACAATCGCCGTTAATGCTGCATCTGGAATATCTTCTAAATCTATATTTCCAAGAGGAATTAAAGGGTTTATTGTATTATTTTCAGGATTTCGCATTTTGTCTATTACTAACTCTTTAAATTTTGCGTCTCCTTGCAAAGATTTTTTTGGCAAATTTGTAATTTCAACATTTCCTCCTGTAATTAACCCAATTGCAAGTGGATATGTCGCACTCGAAGCATCTCCTTCTACTTCAAATTTTCCAGTTTTTGGTACAGTAAATTTTTGTTGAGAAATCTTAAAAATAGCATATTCATTTTGAACATTTTCAATGTGTACTCCAAAATCTTTCATTACTTCTATAGTCATGTCTATATATGGTTTTGAAACCAATTCATTGTCCACTATAATTTCTAATCCAATTTTTGGTGCAATATGAAACAATGCTGTAAAAAATTGAGAAGATAATTTTCCAGAAAGATGAACCGATTTTAATTCTTTTCGCATTCCAGAAAATCTATCACAGCTTTGTGTAAAAATACTCGATGGAAATATGGTATGTGGTGGAAAATTTGTATTTTTATTATATTCAATATTTACACCTAAATTTTGTAACACATCGCATAAATCACCAATAGGGCGAACCAACATTCTGTGTGTTCCTGTAAGGGTTGTTTTTCCTTTTCGTAAAGCACACAGTGCTGTTAAAAAACGAATGCTTGTTCCCGAATTCCCACAAAATAATTCTATATTATCTGTATTTGTAAAAAAACTGGCAGTTTCCACTTTCCAATCTGAAATACCAGATTCTGTTTTTATTTCTGTTATGTGTGCACCCATTTTTACTAACGCATCACGCATTATTTCAGCATCTTCACTTTCCAAAGAACCTGTAATTATTACAGATTTTTCACTTAAAACAGCAAGTGGAAACAATCTATTTGTTAAAGATTTTGAGCCAGGAACTAATATCTTTTTACAAACTGGTTTTGTAAATGGTTGAATTGTAAGTGTCATAAAGAAAGTATAAAAAATGCGAAAATATATGTTTATTACAGAAAGTGTATCACTGTTTATATTTTTTCAAACTCACAAATTTTCATATTAAATATATTATTTTCATCTTTTTTAATATTTTTACATGAAATTTCTGTAAATTTTTTAAAATTAATTTTTGGAAAAAAACTATCAGCTTCTAAAAAATTAGACCCTACAAATGTAAGAGATAAATTTGTTGCGTGCTGTAAAAAAATTTCATACACATTACTTCCCCCAATAATCATTATTTCATATTCAGAATTTTTCTGTATTTCTTTTTCGTGTATATCTACAATTTCTTGAACACTGTGTGCTAAAAATGTATTTTCAAAATCTGAAATATCATAATTTTTATCTCGAGTCAGAATTATATTTTTTCTATGCGGTAACGCCATTCCAATACTTTCAAATGTTTTTCGCCCCATCACAACAGTTTTATTTCGAGTTCGTGTGCGAAAATGCTTCATGTCTGTTGGTAAATCCCACAACAATTTATTATCAACACCAATTTCATTATTTTCTCCCATTGCAGATATAAGCGTTATCATTTGTTTTAATTAAAAATTTTCTTCTGTAATTTTATTCCATTCAGAATCCGATGAAGCATACTTATAACTATTTTTTATTTTTTATTTTTTATTTTTTTCTGGATAATTTCTATATTTATATCATCAGCTCGTGTTTTATTATTTTCTTTCATTTTTTTAACTGTAAAAGTTTTTTATATTTTTAGTATAGCAGATTTCACCGTATGATAATATTTTATTTTTATTGCAACACTCCGAAATTTATGATACTATTATCTGAAATATTTTTTATTTAGAACAGAAAGTTATTTTTGAAACAGGTGGTGGTTTTCAATATACTGCAGAATGGGCAAAGAAACTTGAAACATATGAAAAGCAACCAGTTTCAAAACCAGGCTGTAAAATTGCACCCAATAATCATGAAATGATAAAAGGACAAGAATTTTGTAGCCAAAACGATGAAAATGCAAAAATTCTCAATGCTTGTTTAAACAATCTAGGAGAATTAAAAAAAGGATGTCATCCTGTGTTTACTGATGATGAATTATTTGATATTGTTATTTCTAAGACTAATAGACTAATAGACTAATAGACCAACAAACAGACAGATAACCCCTAACCAAAAAGATAAACTAGATGAAATAGATATAAGAGAT
>DQTD01000003.1 GCA_016839105.1 Candidatus Altimarinota bacterium | reverse complement strand
ATTTTTTGAACAGCATTATTCATTCCTAAATCCATGGTGAATCGTTCTCGTGAAAAATCGCAAGTTGCTCCCATTTTGGATACTTGTCCAGTAATTGTTGCATGTGTTTTTTCTGTATGATCAAAGCATTTTTGCATAAACTCAGGTCGTGTAAATTCTTCACGAGAAGAAACTCCTAAATTTTTTAACACAACTGTTTCAGTCGCAATAGCAGCATGGTCAGTTCCAGGAAGCCACAATGCAGGAGTTCCATTCATTCTATTGTATCGTGTCATAATATCTTGAATTACAAGCATCATGGCATGTCCAAGATGAAGTTGCCCAGTTACATTTGGAGGGGGAATTGGTACACAAAAACTTTGCTCAGATACTTCTCCTCCATATTGTTTTAATAAATTTTCTTTTGTTTCTGGTTGAGAAATATTTGCGTTATCCCAAGATTCTAATATTTTTTGTTCATATTTTTTCGGTTCGTATGCTGTATTCATATTAATCAATGTAAGTATAAAAATTATAAAAATAGTAGCATAAAAGAGTCTCGTCTTGAAGAATTTTTTTATCGTGCAACAAAACTGGTAGCTCCTAGCCATGCTAAATTAAAAATAGCTTTCATAGATTTTGCAAAACTTTTACTTTCGACTATTAATCCAAGCATTTCACCTTTTTCTACCGATGCGATAGCAACAGAATTTTCAAAAATTAAAATTTCATTTTCAAAGAAAAATTGGTCTGAATTTACAAGTAATACTTCAAGTAATTCTGGAATAAATTTTTGAGAGCTATTTTTGTTTTCAGTATTTAATAACGTGTTTATCTGTAAAAAAGGGTCTCCTGTGTTTGGAGATAAAATTCGTGTTTTAATATTTTTTTTAAATTTTGTTGTAAAGCTTTTTTGAAATAATTTTGGAAACTGTTCGCAAAAACTATTTAAGTTAGAAAATTGCAAAATTTCTTGATTATCAGAAATCTCTAGTGATTTTTCAAAAACTTTAATAACCCCATCCTCTCCTTCAAAGAAATGAATTTTTGGCTTAAATCCAGAAGTATTTTGAAGTAATAAAAGCTGTGGAATGAGAGTTGTTGCGATATTTACTTTTTCTTGAGCCTGAGTTTTGAAAGTTTCAGGACTTTCTGCGGAAAAATACTTTGTTTTATTTTTTATATATTGAGAAAGCAATTTTTTCTTCTCTAGTTTTTCGATAGTATGATAGCAAGAAACTCTGTGTATTCCAGCTTTTTTCGCAATGTTCGTAACTGGTCCGCCTCCAATTTCAAGCGTTGCCAAATATACTCGAGATTCTTCTGAAGTAAGTCCTAGTTTTAATAATTCTGAAATCATAAAAATTATTTTTATATTATGTTGTAGAAGTTCTTCTACAGAAAATTTATCACAAAAAATACTTATAATAAAGTATTTAATGGTGTTTGTGTTTTTCATATTTTGACGAATTTTTATTTATATGAAAAGATATAGTCTATGATATATAATTTTAATTTTTTTATATGATTAAAGCCTGCAAAAACTGTTCAGAAAATTTTGAAATAACACCAGACGATATAGCGTTTTATAAAAAAGTTTCTCCTGTGTTTTCAGGAAAAACTTATTTAATTCCAAATCCAACTTTTTGCCCAGATTGTCGACAACAGAGAAGATTGAGTTGGAGAAACGAGCGAAGTTTGCATCATAGAACTTGCGATGCAACAGGTAAGAAAATCATATCAATGTATGATGATCAACAAAAATTTCCAGTATATGACAATGATTTTTGGTGGAGTGATAAATGGGATCCATTGAAATATGGAGTAAGTTTTGATTTTTCTCAAAACTTTTTTTCACAATTTCAGATATTATTTAATACAGTTCCAAATCGATCGTTGGTTGTGAGTTACTCTACTATGGAAAATTCTGATTTTACGAATCATTCAACTTCATTAAAAAATTGTTATTTAATAACAGATAGTATAAATGATGAAGATTGCTATTTTGGAACAACAGCCTGGGGATGCTCGAATGTATTAGATTTTTACAATACAAAAGATTGTTCATATTGTTATGAGGTTATAAATTGTGAAAATTGTATGGACGTATGTTTTTCAGAAAATTCTAAAAGTTGCTCAAATTCTTGGTTTTTAAAAAATTGCATTTCATGTTCTGATTGTTTTGGGTGTCATAATTTAAATAATAAGCAATATTATATTTTTAACAAAAAATATAGCAAATATAATTATGAAAAAATGATGAAATCTTTAGAAAAAGCATCATATTCATCATTAAAAAATATTAAAAAAAGTGTTCCAACTAAAAATATGCAAGATGTAGTTTTATATTTAACAGGAAAAAATAATTCAGAGGTATCAGGAGATTTTTTAAATAATTGTAAAAATGCACAAAATTGCTTTACTTCATCAAACCTAGAAGATTGTAAAAATTGTTATTCTATTTTTTACGCAAAAGACTGCCATGATTATAATGCATGGGGGCAAAAATCAGAGCAGATTTATGAATGTGAAGCCATTGGAGAGTCTGCTTACAATATTTTATTTTGTAATAAATCTTGGAGCAATATAGCAAACTTAATGTATTCGACAGATTGTTTTTCTTCAAAAAATTGTTTCGGATGTGTAGGATTAAAAAATGCTGAATACTGCATCTTCAACAAACAATATACAAAGGAAGAATACGAGAAATTAGTTCCAAAAATAATAGAGCACATGCAAAAAACTGGAGAATGGGGAGAGTTTTTTCCTTCAAAAATTTCTCCATTTGCCTATAACGAAACAGTGGCGCAAGAATATTTTCCGCTTACAAAATCAGAAATAATAGAAAAAGGGCTGAAATATAAAGAAGAAAAATCTTCACAAGATTACATGGGACCAAAAGTAGAAATTCCTGATGATATAAAAGATGTAGATGAATCTATTTGTCAAAAAATTCTGCAGTGTGAAATTTCTGGAAAACTGTATAAAATCACTCTACAGGAATTAAAATTCTACAAAAAAATGAATATACCAATTCCTAGAAAATGCCCTGACCAAAGACACAAAGAGCGAATGAGTTTAAGAAATCCTAGAAAATTATTTGAAAGAAAGTGTGATAATTGTGAAATAGCAATTTCTACAACATACGCACCAGAGAGACTCGAAAAAGTGTTTTGTGAAAAATGTTATTTGGAAAGTGTGTATTAATTTTTTATGTGTAGGGGTGTCCCTTGTGGGTGCCCAAATAGCTAGAGTTATTAGTATTAAAATATTTTGTGAAAAATGTTACAGTGAGAATATAGAGTAATATAAAAAAATGAAAACAATTCTTATAACCATTGCGCAAGAAAATACAAAAAATGCAGAAGCGTTTCAAAATTTATTGGAACAAGTGCATTCTTCGCTTTCTGGTGAAAAAGTTTCATTTGAAATGATTATGTTTGGTCAAAGTATCGGTTTTTGTATTACTGCGTCTTCGGCAGTGTGTTCTATGCTAGAAGGGCAAATTTATGCAATGAATGCTGATATGGATATAAAAATTATTCCAGATCCGTGTGAACATATTTCTGGATACGATATTTTTTCTTCATGTAATTTAGATTTAGAAAAATCAGATTTATTACCAATTAAAACATATACAGATTTTGAGTCTGATTCGTTAAGTGGGGTGTTAAATGTTTTGTCAAAAGTTCGCCCTGGTGAAGGAGCTTTTTTACAAATTGTAACAACTCCGCAAGATGATTCGGGATGGTTTCATTGGAAATTAAAATGGCGAAAATCTTTTTTTAACTTTACTCAAAAGTTTTGGGTAAAATATTGGTTTAAAAAAGGAATGACACCTGTGTTTGAAGAGCAAATAAATAAAAAATTAGAGTATGAGTTATTTCAATGTTCTATTCGAATTTTAACGTTTGGAAAACAAAAAAATAAAGAATATGTTCCTGTTCGCCTTGATGCAATTTCTTCGAGTTTATTAAATTTTAATGAAATTGATTTAAACAGATTTACAAAAGAAAGAAGTAAAAATTTAGAAATCCCAAAAAAATCTGAAAAGACAAAGCATGAAAAATTGGCTAATAATTTTTTATCAGACTTTCAAAACAGAAAACTTTCTAACACTTTTTTACTTGCTTCTCGAGAACTTGCTTCACTTTTTCATCTTCCAAATGAACGAGAAGTTCCAAATTTACTTCATGTTACATCTCGAAAAGCAGAACCACCTTCAGACTTACCAGTGGACCATAAAGATCAAGATATTTCTTTTTTTGGAAATACAAATTTTCATGGAACCAGCATTCCTTTTGGAATAAAGCGTTCTGATCGGCGCAGGCATTTATATACAGTTGGAAAATCTGGTTCTGGAAAATCTAAATTATTAGAATTATTAATTCAAAATGATATTAACCAAGGAAAAGGAGTTGGAGTTTTAGACCCACATGGAGATTTAGTAGATAATATTTTACGAATAATTCCAGAGCATCGAAAAGACGATGTTATTATTTTTGACCCTGCTGATACACAATTTCCCATTTCGTTTAATCCGCTGGCAGATGTTCCGGCAGATTTAAAAATTCGGGTTACTATTGGGTTTATTGAAATTTTTAAAAAATTATTTGGAGCCGATTGGACACCAAGATTGGAGCATGTTTTGAGGTATACAACTTTGGCACTTTTGGATACTCCAAATACAACAATTTTAAGTATTTTAAAAATGCTTACCGATAAAAATTATAGACAAAGTATTGTTCGAAATATTAAAGATAATGTTGTAAAAAATTTTTGGACACAAGAATTTGCAGGCTGGTCAGAAAAATTTGATGCAGAAGCAATTACTCCACTTTTAAATAAAGTTGGACAATTTGTTGCAACAAACATGATTCGTAATATTGTTGGACAACCGCATTCGAAATTGGATTTTCGAGATATTATGGATAACAAGAAAATTGTTTTAATGAAAGTTTCAAAAGGAATTTTAGGAGAAGAAAATGCTGCACTTCTTGGGGCAATTGCTATTACAAAAATTTATCAGGCAGCAATGAGTCGTGCCGATACACGAGAGGAAGATCGTGAAGATTTTTATTTTTACGTGGATGAATTTCAAAATTTTGCAACGGATACATTTGATGAGATTTTGTCGGAAGCTCGAAAATATAGGCTTAACTTAACAATTGCACATCAGTTTTTAGGACAACTTTCTACAAACATTAGAACTACTGTTTTTGGAAATGTTGGATCTATGATTAGTTTTCGAGTGGGAGGTGAAGATGCAGGAATTTTAGCAGATGAATATAATCCACGATTTGCAGAGCGAGATATTATTAACTTAGGAGTGCGAGAATTTTATTGTAAAATTTCTATTGAAGGAGAATTGCGTGAAGCCTTTTCTGGTCGAACCCAAAACATGAGTTTTCCTGAAAAAGATTTATCACGCGAATGTGTAGAGTTATCTCGAAAAAAATATTGTAAAAGCTTGGAAGAGGTTGAAAAAATATTATCTCAATGGGAAGAAGGTGCAGATATTTTAGATGAATCTGAAAACTCAGATACTAAGCAGTCAGATGAATGTGCAGAATTTGATGCCCCATTGATATAAAAAATTAAGGGAAAATTAATAGTTTAATTCAAAGTCATCTCGAATTTGCATTAACTGTTTTGTTATAGGGTTTGCTTTTCCAATTTGAATATCATTTACAGAAAAAATTGGCAAAATATTTTTATTTGCAGCGGTTAAAAATGCTTCATCTGAATCTAACAGCTCTGTTTTTGTAATAGATCTTTTTTCTAGTGTGAAATTATTTTCTTCTATGAGTCTTAATACTAATCCTCTTGTTGTTCCTGGTAAGCATCCATTTTCTGGAGTAATAATGATGTTATTTTTTATAATGAATATGTTAGACATAGATCCTTCGAATACTTCTTCGTTTTTTGTGTAAATAATTTCTATCGCATTTTTTTCATTTTTGAGCTCTTGGTGTTGTAATGCTTTCAAATAATTCGTTGTTTTTATTTCAGGATATTCTCTTCTGAACTCTACAAATGTAACATTTACTCCTTTTTCATATTTTTCTTTTGGAATTTTTATGTAATTTTCTGCCATTATTAAAACAGTGCTGGGTCCTTTTACTGTTGTTCCGTCATTGTTAACTCCTCCGCTTACAATAATTCTAATAATTGCGTTTGTCATATTACTTTTCTCAATAATTGTATAAATTATTTTTTCAAATGTTTTTATTGACATTCCTAAATCGCAGCCAATTGCCTTTGCTCCATTATTTACCCTGTCATATTGTTCTTGTAATATGAATATTTTTCCTGAGTCTGTAGTTCTTAGTACACTGCAAACTGCGAAACCTCGTAGGAACCCTAAGTCATAAGGATTGATTTGAATGTCGTGAATAGCTTTTATTTCCCCGTTTATATATCCAAATTTCATAGCAAGAATAGGTAAAAAAAATATTTTTTCAATATTGAACTTCTGAAGAATAATAATCAAGAGACTTTATAGATTTATTTATACTTTATGGTTTGATAAGGTGAATATAGACAGCAATGAAATATTAATTTTAAATGAGTGTATGTTTTCAAGAATTTTCATAAGCTTCGCAATTATTATTTGTGCATTATTTTTTCATGCACACAACATTACAACAGTTCCAGAAGGTTTATATTTAGATGAAACTTCTATTGGAATAAACGCTGGAAATATTGCCCTATCGGGGGTTGATGAATATGAAAAAAACTTTCCAATATATTTTGAAGCATTTGGAGAATGGAAAAATCCGCTGTATATTTATGTATCTGCAGGAGTTATGAAACTGTTTGGTATTTCAGATTTCACTTTGCGTACTACAAGTGTTCTCTTTTTTGGGATATTTTTATTTGGTCTTTATTTGTTCACATCGTTGGTGTTTCGAAATAAAAAACACAGAAATATTTTGGTATATTTTGCGTTGATTTCGGCGAGTTGTACGCCTTGGTTTTTTACAATTTCTCGCATAGCATTTGAAGTTATTTCTCAGATAGCAACTGGAATATTTATTTTATATTTTGCGTATAAATATTATGTAATGAATAGTTCGCATTTTACAGGAGTCTGGCTAGGAATCAGTTTAGGTTTGTTTTTATATTCATATTCAACTTCAAAATTAATAGTGTTTGGAATTTTACTTTCACTGTTTATCAATTTTTTTGAAAAAAAATATTGGAAAAAACATACTGTTGTAAGCCTTGTGTTTATAGTTTTATTACTTCCTTATATATACTTTTCTTACACACATTCTGGGGCGTTAAGTGCTCGATTTGAATTGTTAACATATTTATATAATACAGATTTATCATTACTAGAAAAGCTTGGAATGTTTTTAAAAAATTACTTTTCAAGTTATGATATTTCAAGTTTTTTATTGTTTGAAGGAGATAAAAATGTAAGGCATTCCAGCGGATTTATGGGGCAAATATTTTTTGTAACATTTGTTTTATTTATTATTGGAGTGTCAAAAATAATATCTGATATTGTAACAAAACAAGTAAAAAAGCAAACTGATAAAAATATAGGTAAAAATATAAGTGAGAATAATATTGAAAATAAATATAAATTATTTTTATTGTTACTTTTAGTTGGAGCACCAATTGCTGCAAGTTTAACAACGGATACTCATCATTCTCTCCGATTGTTATTTTTTGGGTTCATGTTGTTTGTATTTTCACTATATGGTGCGAATTGTATATTTAAAAAATATTCAAATCATTTTGGTAGAATTATTGTATTTATAATTTTATTAACAGCTACATTAATTCAGTCATATTTTTATTTTTCAGATTATTTTGATAAAAAAAATGGATATGCATCACGGGCAATACAATGGTTTGATGGAAATAAATTTGAGGAGCATGCACAAATTGCAATGTTTTCTTCTCTTTCAAAGGTTGTATATCTTTTTGAAAATACACATAATCCATTTTATGCAAATGTAGATTTTTATAACTTAAAACAACTAAATGAAAAAAAAGTTACTATGACAAAAAAACATTCTGTAATTTTTAATTCTGAATGCGTAATTGTTCCACAGAAAAATATTCAAGAATTTAGACTGCAATACAAAAAGAAAATAAATGAAATGCAAATACAACTTACAACAGACTTATTTACAACATATTGTTATCAATAGTTGTTTTTGATACTATTTTTATAAAAATTTATTATAATAATTATGCTGGATAAAGTACAAAAAATAATTGCAGAATATGACGCATTAGAGGCAGAGTTTTTAAATCCTGAAGTATTATCAGATTTAGAAAAAATGAAAGATTTGGGGAAGAAAAAATCTAAAATAGAAGATACTGCAATGATGTCGAAACGGTTTTTAGAATTAACAGAAACTATTGCAGAAAATAACAAAAATTTAAAAGACCCAGAAGTTTCTGAAGATGCAGAAATGAAGGAAATGATTCAAGAAGAGTTAAAAGAAGCAGAAGAAGAATTAACAACACTTGAAAAAACTCTTATAGATGAATTAACACCAAAAGACCCAAACGATCCAAAAGATATTATTTTAGAAATTCGTTCTGGTGCAGGAGGAGACGAAGCAGCAATTTTTGCTGGAGATTTAATGCGAGCATATTTTAGATATGCAGAAAACAATGAATTTGAAATTAATATTTTAAATAAAAATGATAGTTCCAATGGAGGATTATCTGAATTAGTTGCGACTATTTCTGGAAAAAATGTGTATAAAAAATTTAAATATGAAAGTGGAGTGCATCGAGTTCAAAGAATTCCAAAAACAGAAAGCCAAGGACGAATTCATACATCAACAGTAACGGTTGCGGTTGTGCCAGAAGTAGATGAAGCAGAAACAATTGAAGTAAAAAAAGGAGATGTTCGTATTGATACCTACAGAGCATCTGGGTCAGGAGGGCAACATGTAAATAAAACAGAGTCTGCGGTGCGATTGACGCATATTGAAAGTGGGCTTGTGGTAACATGTCAAGACCAAGCATCTCAGCATAAAAATAAAGACCAAGCTTTTAAAGTTTTAGCAGCGCGACTTTCAGAACGAAAACGAGAAAAAGAAATAGCTGAAAACTCTGAAATGCGAGTAAAGCAAATTGGAACAGGAGATAGATCAGAAAAAATTAGAACATATAATTATCCACAAGATCGAATTACGGACCATAGAATAAAACAAAATTTTCCAAATATCCCAGCAGTTATGGATGGAGAATTGGATAATATTATTGAAGCGTGTTCACTTGCTACCGATGCATTATAATTGAGGACAGCAATGGCTGTACACTCCACGTGTTTATTTTAATTTCCGTAACAACACTCTTGGTAGCTGATTTTTCCATTTTAAATTATTTCCAGCAATTGTCATTTTCCCAATGGCAACTGGAAATTTTTTGTATGTTAGTATTATTTCTCTTGTTTTCTTTAGTTCTTTTTTATTAGAAGTTAATTTTGTATTATCTGAATTATTTTTAAAATCTAAATTATTTCCAGCGTATACTTTTTTTACCTGATCTTCTGTTATTTCTAAAATATTTTTTGAGCACATATTTCCAAATGCAGAGCAAAATTCATATACAGTTTTCCATCCTTTGACATGCATTTCTCCTATTTTTACACCCATTCTATCTACTTTGAGATTTGAAACAAAATGTTCAATTCCTTTTGGAAAAGCCCACCATTCTTTTGTTTTTTCACCTCGGCTCCATAATTCAAAATTGTTTGGAAGTGTGAATTTCCATTGTTTTTCTAATATATTTTGAATTTCTGCATTTTGTTTTTTATTTGCTTTTTCAAATGGAAACTTTTGTAAATTTTTCTCTGTTTGTTTTATATCTTGTAATTCTTGAATATTTTTTACAGTATTTTTTTCTGTTTCGGCTGATTGATTTTT